>CAZWKM010000279.1:0-3373 GCA_964634165.1 uncultured Pirellulales bacterium
CTGACAAGAGCAACACAGACAAAACTCAGTAAAATCCGTTTGTACTGCTTCATTTTTCTGCTCCTTAAAGATGCACAACTGAACTGTAAGAGGTATCTTAAGGTTTATATGGATCTTTGCAACGGTTTTTTTGAAACCACCCGTTACTCATATTTACCCCCCAATTTATTTGACGGGTCGTTTAGCCGTCGCCGGCACGCCGACGCTTTATTGTCATTCCTGCGCAAGCAGCAATTCAGAGTGCTTACCCCCGCAATTTATTGAGTAGTTCTTACCGACCGTACCAAAAGCCGGCCATAGTGCTCATTTCTTCGCACGTTTCAGCGCTTTTTCCAGGTTGCCGTATCCTACGTTCCATTCGTCAACGCGGGTGATGTTATTTTTCCGGGCAATTTTTACGAAGTGATTAAAAGCGTCATCAATGGTATCGGGCATAGGCCATTCGGCGCCGGCTTCCTGCGCTTTCTGGCGCATGGGTTTCCAGCACATTATGAAGGCATACATTACCGGCAGTTCCGCGCACTGCACACGGAAGCGCAGGTCAGCGTCATCGGCGACGGCTGCTTCGGCTGCTTTGAGGTGAGCGAGGCCCTCGCTTAGAGTTTCGAGGGTGATGAATTTAGAGCGGTCCTTTGTGGCCCAGCCCACCTTTACATCGGAAGCGGCAATATCGGCAAAACAGCCGAGCCAATCGCCGCTGGCTTCGACCGCATCGTGCGTCACCTTCAGGTAGGCCTTGATATGTGGCCCGGCCGCACCATAATAACCGTTGATAAACTTATCTATCAGCTTGTCCCCGTTGCGCGTTGGGTCCCACAGCAGCTTGGCCAGAACCCATGCGCGAAGTTCAGCCATCTCGGCGCCATTCGTGGTATAGGCGCCCTGCTCGAAAATACCTTTGACGTTGTGGTCCACGAAGAACTTGACGTTCGGCCCTAACACCCGCAGGTTCGGGTGCGGCAGTATGTGATGCCTGAAGTTCGTGGTGTAGTCCCAGATATAAAGCCGGTTGCAAATCTTCGACCAGCCGACGATGTCGTCACGGAATTTTTTGTTTCGCTCGTCGGCCAGCGGCTTACTGAAAGAGCACTCGATACTGCACAGCCGGACGATAACATTGTGCCGCGGCTTAACATATTTGGGCGGCTTGCGCGTGTACTGATAGGCTAACGTGCTGATAGCCACCTGCGGAAATTCCTTTTCGATATCAGCCGCCACTGCGTTCACAAAATGCAGCAGCGACCCGGCCGGACTGCCTTCTCTTTTATCGATAGCCGCGCATTTACTGCATTGACAGTAACCGTGCCAGTCGTTCTGCGACACCGAAGCAATAGTCGCCGAAGGATTACTCCGCAGCCGCCCCTTAAGGTTCTTGACCAGCTCCCTGCGCATCTCTTCGTTCGTCAGGCAAAGTTGGGCCCGCTCATATCTGCGCTTGCCATTAATTTCGCTGAACCACTCAGGATGCTCTTTGAAGTACTTTTCAGGCGGAATCAGACTTCTATAGAAGGTGTGCACGAACCCTTGATAGATGTGCTTGCCGCCGCGTTTGGCGTCCAGCCGTTCAGCGTGTCCGTTACACTTGTTTCGCACTGCCCAATCGCCGTCGAAGGCGTCGAACCAGTACGGCTCGCGATATTCCAGCGGGGGCACATAACGGATATCGAGCCTGCCCACTTTAAGCGTCGGCTTTTTGGGTATGCTGCTGACTTTCGAGGACCACCACCGACACCCGACATAATCTTCGAGAAAAGTATAAACCGCATAAAGCGTCCCGCGCGGATGTCCGCCGGCCAGAATTACATCCTTTCCCACGGTACGGATGACTATGCCATCGGTGCCGAGTCCATTAGTGGAGAAGTCGGGTACAGCCGATTTAGCTGCTTTGGACCCAATGAGTAAACGGGACCTATCACCGCCACCCGACGGTACTATTTCGAACTTCGCACCCGTTATCTTTTCGAGAAAGCCCGCCAGTTCCACAGCGGCGTGCTGCTCAGGTTCAGAAGCGTCCGCCGCAACGACTATGACCGCTCTACTCAGACCATTTTTCGCAATCGTTGGCCCACCATCTTTGACTGCTTCCCCGCATCCAATAACAAATAACAGGGCAACAAGCACTAACGCGATTTTATCTTTTTGCAGAATCATGATAGTCTCCTATGAATAGTGATACGAATATTTGTAATTCCCGGCAGTTGCCTTAAGTGCTCTGGTCCCATTCCTCAGCCAGACCTTCGAGATGCTTTACTATATGTCTGTATTGCCGTTTAGCATAGAGATTTTCTTTTTCGTCGCCGTCTGTTTTCAAATTATACAAAGCGCCGTCTTTGTCCGGGACGCGCTCATCCATAAAATATACGAGCTTCCATTCCTTTGTTCTCACCATAACGCGTCGGCCGGTCCCTTTGCGAAGTTCTTCATACATAGACATACTGTGGTCGATTTCGCAAAAGCACGCTGGCCTCCATTGCTTAATGTCACCTCGTATCAGGGGACAGAGACTCCGCCCGCTAATTGAATCTGGCACATCTAACCCGCAAAGCTCCATTAGTGTCGGCAGAAAATCCAACATTTCGACTGGCTCATCAATAACCTGCTCCCTCGGCAGCAGCCCCGGACAGCTCAAAATAAATGGCACGCATACGTTTTGCTCGTAAAAAACCCGTTTCTTCCACAGCCCGTGCTCACCCAACTGGAAGCCTTGGTCCGAATTGATGGCAATGATCGTATTGTCCAGCAGACCTGTCTTCTTAAGGACCTCCATCAACCGCCCAACCTGCGCATCCACCAGCGACACCATCCCGTAGTATGTCCCTCGGCAAATCCCAATCTCCTTTTTGTTCAGGTCGAGGCCCCCGGCATAGATATGAAGCTGCTCCCTTTCAAATCGCGGCTTGCTCTTCAATTCCTCCTCGGTCGGAAAACCCAGCGTGATTTTTTCGGGGTCAATAAAATACGACTCCGGTACACGACAGGGAACGTGCGGTGCGTGAAACGAAACCCGCAGGAAAAATGGCTCTTTGCTTCCCGCCAGTTTTCTTAAGGTATCCACCGCAAGGTCGCCCAGCCGCCACGTCTGCGTTTCTTCCGGAGCAAACGGCACCACCCCTCCTATCATCCACCGGTGCGTCTTGATATTAACTCGCCGATACCGGTTCGGCTGTGTACTCTTCTCGAATTTCTCTTTGGCCTTAGCCCCCCTTGGGTTGCCGAGGAAATCTATCAACGCGCCTCTGTCGCCCTTGCTTACCCAGTCCTTTTGATAGGCGTGGCGTTTCCCGACATTGACCGGATTAATTCCAACTTGTTTCCAGCAATTCAGCAGGTTGGCAACATTCGGCCTGGCTTTTTTCATATACGCAGCAGGGAC
>CAZWKM010000280.1:0-3371 GCA_964634165.1 uncultured Pirellulales bacterium
TGAGAGCAGCAGCGGTGAGAGACGTGCTTTGCACAACTCGACTGATTTTTCTTTTTACCCATCTCTTGTTTCATAATTAACCCCTTTCCTTTGTGTGAAACTGTTCTTTAAAGAGCAAAATACTTGCCTGTTATGAGTGTTCCTCCGGCAACAACCACAAGCATATTCAACCGGCAAAAAGTCTACCAGCTTGTTGAATTAAAGTCAAGAAAGTTATCGGATGATAAATATTTTTATAGGTTATCGAATCTGTGGATAAACAAAAAGGGCTGTGAGCTTTTTCGCCCACAACCCTTTGTCATTTTGCAAGTTAAGGTACATCTTTGTAAACTACGGTATTGGTACCGCCGTGAGCCACTGGTCTGCAAGAATTGCAAGGTCCTTGAAGTTGACTGTGCCGTCATTGTTCAAGTCTGCATCCGGCGGCCCTGGCTCGTTTGTGGTCAGCTCAAAAGCCACATCCCATGAGTATTGTTCATCGAAGTCTTCAGGCCATTTGATTGGCGTCCCAAAGTTCCATACGGAGCCGATCATTGGCGGCCAGTGGACAAGCCCGCTGGCGTCACTGACAGCCATGATACGCACCGCATCATCGTTCCATTCAGGCCTGCGAGTCTTCCAGCCCCACCTATAAAAGTCTGCGTTGTCGTAATCCCAGGGATTGAATATCGGTGCGATGCTCAGCCAGTAGATTCGCGGCTTATCCGGCTCATTGCCGGGCTCCTGATAGAACCATTCATCCTGTGAGAGAAGCTGATTGAACTGGAAGCACGTATCCATTGGCTCATCGGACCCTATCTCGTTCGGGGGTTCTACTTCTGGTGGATAATTGTGTGGGTCCCTGTCATATCCGGCGAAGTTCCACACATAATTGTCGCAATAGTTTTCCCATATCAATACGCTGGGATGGCTGAAGCTGTCCGGATTGGCCGGGTCTTTAGGCACGTCCGTCCAGATGCCAAGGTGGAAGGCCCTCGGCATAATCGGCGGTGGATGCGGCTGGGTCCAGCCGATAAATGAACCCCACCAGTGGATGTCTGTGATGGGACGGTTGTCTTTGCACTCCCAGTCATCAGCAACAAATGGTGGATACTCGTAGTTGGAGTACTCATCCCAGCCTATGATTATCGGCGGGTCGGCATGTGGGTCAAGTGCCACCGGCGGCTGGCTCCACTTGGTATAGTATCCTTTGTACACGGTAGTCTTCGGTGTTATGGTAAGCCAGTGCCAGTAGTTCCATAGGAACATCGCCGGACCGCCAGGTCCGGGTATCGGGTTGGTACCACCGACCCAATTGCCGTTCTCATCCAGAACTACATACATGACGGTTTTCAAGTTGAACGCCGGATTATTCGTATAGTTGGTAGCGGTTGGTGTGGCCGCGGTTACTCCGGTCTTTGACGTGTCGATAGTTATCGTAGTGGGTGTATTCCAGATAATTGGCGCACCGCTTCCTGCAGGGCCACACTTCCAGTACCACGCCCGCATAGGCCCGCCTACCATCGGGTTGTTTTGAAGCGCCAACGAGACCTGATTAACCTGGCCGCCACTGGGAACAAGGGCGAACTGCGGGGCGGTCACCGAAACCGTGATAATGCAGTTCGTCAGGTCCGGGTCGCCGGCCGGCTTTAACTGCCAGGCACTGGCGGAATCGCCATCTTCCCCATTACCCCAGTACATTACCAGGCCGGCGTCGTTCGGTTCCCCTGGAGCGGGGTCGCCCTCGTACACATACAACTGGGGCTCGCGAAAAACGGTATGGGGATACGGTTCCTTATCGTCGTCGTCAAATTCATTCCATTGTATCATGTGGTCTTCCCACTGACACGGATCCACCGGTTTTATCATCCCATCTTCAAGAGCCTTCAGCCATTCATCAAAGGTGTCGAGCGTAACCAACAGCGTCGGAGGGGGCAGCTCCGGCTCCGGACCGGCAGCGACAACCCTTGTCTCCACGATGGGACTGACCGACACTCCGTTCTGTGTCAGATGGGCCTGTCCAGGCTCGACATAAGGGGTTTTTGCCTCGACCCGGAAGTCTGTGTACCTGCCTTCATTGACGATTGGGTCGGTGGGATTGGCTTCGTAGCCATACCGGCCGACGGTTATTGGTATGACCGACCAATTTTCCGGGGGGATGACCTTGACGTAGCCCGGGATTATGCTTGGTCCTTCGACCTCGACATCGGTGACCATGGGTACGGCGGGGTTCCACTGCCTTATGTTAAGTGTCCAACTGTGCAGATAAGGGTACTCGCCTCCGATATGTTCGCAGCCGAGGTAGTCAAAGCTAAAGTCAAAGTCCTGCGGCTCATCGATAAAATCGACCGCAGGGACTATCGCTTGTGCAACGTAGACGATTGAACCTGGGTCACCTTGCATAAATTTCTCGAGGTCATATTCAGGCAATAAGCCCCACAACTCACCAAGGGAGTGGATTTCTACAGGGGCTGGATAAGCTGTTCCTGAAAGACCTATAAACTCTTCATCAGACATCGGTATCATCTCGGGAAAGCCGGGATCGAAGCCGGTAAGGTAAGGTACCTCGCAGGGGTCGAGTCCGGGGTCCAGGTCGACAGCCCAAATGTCTGTCAGGACAATCTCGTCAGTTTCACGATTAAATGGAACGGCCGCGGACGTCTCGACTTTGATGTACGTGGCGGCGAAAATCGGCACCGGTACCGTGATTTGCACCGTTATCCGGTCAGGTCTGCCGATCTTCAGTCTGCCATCGAATGGGATTAGAGCGTTGATCCCAATCCAGGTGTCTATGGTGCGAGTCACAGGAACGTCCATAAAGCCTTTGAAATCGGAGATTGGCCCAAACGTGGTTGTATCTGCATTCGCCACACTTGCCACAAACAACACACACAAACTCATCAAAATCAACTTTTTCATAATTGAGTTCTCCTAAATTAAAAAACGTTGTTCCTGAAACAAAAATAATTATTTGTTATAGTTTCTCCACCAAAAACTTTCAGTACAATAGGGAGTTCTTTTCCACGGGGAAATACGAAATAGAAGAAGAACATCGTTGCCGCTCCTTGCTAAGGCGAAATACACTATTGGCTAAATCCAAATACACCATTTGTCCATTTTTACCACATTGTCAAGCCAAAGTCGGGGAAATCATCAGCGATCTGTTATAAGTATCTCTTACGTTATCGAACTTAGGTTCTCAAAGCTTTAGAAAATAAGTTCATTTCAGCCATTATCGGACACAGCCGAACTCAAAAAGCCGCCGGTTTAACATCAGTTCTAATAACAGGGTCATCTCGAGAGTGGCGAAAAGAAAAGGGCTGTGAGCTTTTTCGCCCACAGCCCTTTGTCAGCGCACAAGTTATTATGCACTTACGTCAACTACGGTATGG
>CAZWKM010000281.1:0-3370 GCA_964634165.1 uncultured Pirellulales bacterium
TTGATTATTTTTAATGTTTTTTTCAATGACCATTTATCAATAATCAATAATCAATAATCAATCGGCTAATCCAGCGCTCGCAGCGATAAGCCAAGGTTGCCGATGGCCTTTCTGATCTCATTTAAGCTTGTTACCCCGAAGTTTTTTACCCCCAGCAACTCGGCGTCTGTTTTGCGCGTCAAATCCCCGAGGGTGCGAATATCAAGTTTTTCCAGGCACTTTCGAGCACGCACCGATAATGGAAGGTCATCTATGGGTTTGTTTAACAGTCTTTCATCTTCATCTTCATCTTCATTTTCATCTTCATCTTGTGCCTCACTGAGCTCGGAGATTTCTGCCGGAGGGAGCTGCTTTTCCTCCAGAGCCATACCAAGGCGCAGTGTTTTTGTTTCGAGAATGCTCTTGATTTCTCTAAGAGAGGTCTCGCCAAAGTTTTTATAAGACAGCAGCTCTACCTCGGTGATATTCAAAAGGTTGCCGATTGTTTCGATTTTCATTTTTTTCAGGCAGTTCCTGCTGCGTACCGACAGCTCAAAATCAGAGATCGGCGTTTCAAGGATTTGGCTTTTCCGGGTTTTTTTCTTTTCTTTTTCTTCGTCGTAGAACATTGTTTCTGAGCTTTCGATGTCTTTTTTGAACAGTATTGCTCTTTGATGATTCGGATGAGACTCCAGCACCATATCAATACATTGAAGCGCTTTGTTGAACAGGCCCATATCTTCATACAGCACGGCTAAATTCAGCAGGGCACTTACGTGAACCGGAGAGCTTGAAGCGATTTGCGTGTAATAGTCGATGGCGGCGTCTTCATCGCCGGACAAATCGCAGCGATAAGCCAGGTGGAAAAGCGCTCTTTGATGATTGGGCGATAATTCCACAGCCGTTTTGTAATTGTCCATTGCTTCTTCGTAAAGCCCCTGCATTTCCTGAAGTCGGCCAAGCTGGTAGTGATATTCGGAACTTACATTTTCAAAATTTGCGCAGCTTTTTAGCTCCCTGGCTGCGGCGTCAAAGTTTGATGCATCCCGGTATGTGGCGATTTTTTCCAGGGTTGTGCTTAATGTGTCGGCTTCGTAATCAAGACTCTTTTGCAGCTTTTCGATTGCTTCATCGAATTTGCCCATTCGGCGAAGGGCAAACGCCAGGTATATGATTTTTTCTTTGCAGTCCTGTGCTTTTTGCAGTTTCGCCGCTGCTTCGGCGTTTCTGCCGAGAATAAAAAGCCCGATGCCAACTGCCAGACGGGCTTTTGGCGATTGTCTCCCCATATTCGCCTCTAATTGTTCACTGAAGGCTATCTGGTTCCTTTCGCTGCAATGGACGGCCTCGGACAGGGTCCTAATTTCGTCCAGGGACGGCAAATCCTTGCCAAATAAGTCGATTCCCAGCTCTGTAATCGATTCCATAGGAATTTTCTCCTTATTCGTATTTCGTATATTATTCTTGTTTTGCCCGATACCTTCTCACCCACCGCCCACCACGAGGAAGCATTATAAGGCCAGAGCAATCATTTGCAACAGATTTTTTGAGCAGCTCGTCTATTGTGACGGGGGAATTTACTGTTTTACCTTTATCAGGGCGACCCAATCTTTATCGCTGTCCCGTGGAGGATAGCCAATGCCGACTGAGCCGGGGCCGGTTATTGTGGCAACAGTCCCTCTCCGCAACGGTCCGCCGGTACGCGGGTTGTACCAGCGTACAGTGAAGGCTGCGGAACTGTCGCCGACGTCGAGCTTCGTAGTGCCGCCCGAGGGCAGGTATATGGCGTAGATTTGGCCCGGCCAGGCGAAGCAATAATCGCCCTTGACCGAAGTCAGCTCGTCGTGGTGCGTCATTTCCGTAAACGGCAGGTGTTTGTGGAAAAACTCTAAGGCGTATCGAGTCAGGTCCCACATATGCTCACGGCTGCGCCAATCCTCGCAGTCAAGGTCGTTGTGGGCGTAGTTGTATCCGAAGTACCATTCCACCCCCGCGCCGCCGGCCATTAGATTGCCCCATAAGTGTTTCTTGCGGACCTCATCGTGTCGGTAGTCGTCCTTGTCGGGCTTGACGCCGGTGTGGGCCGGGCCGATTTCATCCAGGCAAACAATCCACGCACGGCCGGCCGAGACCGAGCAGTCAACCCATTTGGTGGTCTGGGCGTGCGTGTCGTTGGTCTGCAGCGACGGCCCGTCAAAGTATTCGTATCCCAGCAATGGAGTGTAAAACTCATCATATTTGCCGGGGTAGGTGTGCATCACGACTGGATGGTCGTAGGGGTCAAGCACTTTGATGTAGCGTGCAAAGGCCTTGCGCTGCGAATCGGTATTGGTGTTTTCCTCGCCGAGGTTCCACACGAGTGCGAGATGGTGTCCGAACCGGGCGATTAACTCGCGGTAGTAAAGTTTGCGCTGCGGGCCAAGCTCCCCGCCGTCGAGGCCCTGGTCATTTTCCTGCTCCTGTGTAATGATATGGAGCATCAGGCCCAGTTTGTCCATGTGCGAAAAAACAATCTCCCACTGGTCGAGTTTGCTGCAGTCGAAACGGAATTTCTCTTTGGGGCCCGTCCACGGCCAGACGTCTTTGCCGTCGCCGCCGTCGATGTTGTACGGGATAAAATAAACGCTGTTCATACCCTTGCTTGCCAGGTAATTCAAGGCGCCGATGATGCCCTTTCCTTTGCCGTCTTTCCAGGTCGGGTCGCCGGATTTCCAGTCCCGCACGTGTGGGGCATAGGTATGGAGAAATTTTCCGCCCGCGGCCTCTCCTTTACGCTTCAGCTCAGCGGTGTCGAAGGTGCCGTCGAAGTCGGCATAGCCGAGGAAGTTTTCCGGGCTGTCGGCGCCGCCTTTGAGGAAGTACTCGCCGGTCTCGGCAAACTGCAGATAGCGCTTGCCGACGTATTTAAGCAGTCCCTTGGCCCGATGGTCTCGTCCGGTCTTGTCGGTTGGGCCAACGGTAAATGTTCCTTTGGCCCCGTCAAACGCAAGGGCTGTGCCGGCTGCCGGGTTGTTGCTCAGCGCAATATCGCGTCCTGTGCGAAAGGAAGCGCTATAAGACCATCGGCCCTTTTCATCCGGAACGAAATGTACACGCAATTTGTTACCAGAAGCGGCACCGCTTTGCGCAGCATTGCCGTCAGCGGCATAGTAGCCGGGTACAACGTAGCGTTTGCTGCCTTTGGTAAAGGTAACATTTAGACGATAGTCACGGAACGGATTTGGGTCTGCGTTCTCATTGGTCTTGGGTCCGGCGAAGGTAATCGTAACCTTGTGCCACTTCTTTAACTCACCTGAGATATCTACATTTTTGGCCGCAGCCGAAACATTGCCCTCACTGACAAGAGCAACACAGACAAAACTCAGTAAAATCCGTTTGTACTGCTTCATTT
>CAZWKM010000282.1:0-3366 GCA_964634165.1 uncultured Pirellulales bacterium
GGCAAAAATGAGCAATACGAAAATGCAAAAAAAGACCTGGATAAATTAAACCTGACTGAAGAGCAGATAAACTTCTGCCTCGAAATTCCCGTCAAGTCAGTCAAGCGCAGCCAGTCCATTGAAAAGCTCAAAGCGGACTTTGCAGACCGGGCGGATAAAATTGACAACGTAGTCGCAGCCTTCGACGAGTACCGGCCTTTCAGAGGCAGACTGGATGACCCCAAAGACCTCCAGCGCATGCTAAAAGGGGCCGGCATACTGGAGTTCAGAATACTGCCAACACTGGGACACGAAGAAGTGGACTCAGACGAGATGACCGGCTACGTTGATTCCCTTAGAGAAAAAGGGCCGAAATACGCCTCAGACAATAAACATAAATGGTGTGAAGTAGAAAATATTAGTGAATGGATGGGAATCGACGAACAAGGACGTCCTTTTGTTACGGTAAAAGATGGACAAAAGCGTCCTACGGTCATTGGCCAATTTGGGAACAAATATTACGCCCTGGCAAGCAACAAGCAAGACGAGGTTATACTGCACAGCGCCGGCGAAAAAGATTGGACATTAAAAGCCTATCCGACAAGTGACAGGATGAACCGAAGAGCTATCGGGTTCACACTGGATGAAAGAGGCGGAAGAGTATTCTTCAGGGTTACGGGTAAAAATCTTGACCGACCGCTTTGTGTTCTCCTTGACGGAATCGCTATATCGGCACCGACTATTCAAGCGAGGATAAGCACCCAGGGCATAATAACAGGCAGCTTCACACGAACAAAAGTTGAAGACATGGTCAACAAACTAAACGCCGGCTCTTTGCCCGCACGGCTGATAGAGCAGCCTATTTCGGTAAAAACAATCGGGCCATCCATCGGCGCCGACAATCGGGACAAAGGTATCAAAGCCGGTTTAATCGGCTTATGTCTGGTAGTTCTGTGTATGCTGGTTTACTATACGCTTGCCGGCTCAATTGCCGACGTCGCAGTGCTTATGAACATCCTGTTTGTTCTGGCAATAATGGCAGGTGTCCGAGCAACTTTCACATTACCCGGCATCGCCGGCATCATACTAACCATCGGTATGAGTGTTGACGCCAACGTTCTGATTTTCGAGAGAATCCGGGAAGAGCAGGAGAAAGGCTCATCGCTGAGAATCGCCATAAAGAACGGCTACCAAAGGGCATTTAGAACTATTTTAGATGCCAACCTGACTACATTCATCACCGCTGCGATACTTCTCTGGCGTGCGTCGGAAGAAGTAAAGGGCTTTGCCATTGTGCTTATGCTCGGTATCGCCTCGAGTATGTTCACCGCATTGTTTGTAACCCGGGTAATTTTCGATTTTCTTTTGGGCAGGCGAATTATCAAAGACCATTTATTTATGCTGCGGCTCATACGCAAACCAAACATAAACTGGATGGCGTCGCGGCCGATTTTCTTCTGCGTCTCAATCGCACTTATTGCAGCAGGTCTCTTTGTCTTCTTTACAAGAGACGATAAATACGATATCGAATTTACGGGCGGAACAAACGCCCAAATCAATCTAAAAGAACCCCGAACCAGGCAATATGTGGAAGACAGAATCCGTGAAATTGGAAACGACCCGAACAATCCGAACCCCGTCCTTGCGGCTGCGAACGTCTACAGCATCGGAAAGTCCGGCAAGCAATATGAAATCAACACCACAGAAACAAACAAAACCACCGCTGCCGTTACTTTTCCGAAACCTGGGCAGTATACTGTTGAAAGAGTAATTTCAGCAATTAAAAAGACCCAGGCTGAATTTGGCGGCAGTCTAATCAATCTGCGAGTAACGCCGCTTAGTAATCCAACGGGATTTGAAATAACAACGAGTCAGGTGAACAAAACCCTCGTAAAAAATGTGCTGACAACAGCTTTTGCAGATGCCAATATCTCAGAACCACAAGTTGACGAGGTTGTCAATGATGCAATACTAAAAGCTTTCGGGGACGAGCTGGAAATCCAGCAGGACCTTCAACCGGAAATCGCCCTGGAGGAGAAAATAAGTGAAGAGCTTATAGATTCTTACCCTGAACTTGCTGATTTCCTGGGCGGTGTTAAAATCACGTGCGAAATAGAAAAGGCGGCCACAGCAGAAAAAATCAGCGCTAGATTGGCGGATTTGCGATTCAAGCCCGATATGCAAAATCTCATTTGGTCATATTCGTATGAAATCTTCGGCTCAGACCTAAACGCGATGGAGCCGAACCAGCCTGTAAATTCCTTTGTCTATATCAGTGTTGAGCCGGAAGCGGGATTTCGAGAACTAAGCGAGGATGAATGGACACAGTTTGTCGAAAACGAAAGAACCAAAGTCTTAGCTGCAACCAGGCTGGAAGGGTCACTGCCCCGAGTGAGACAGTTTGACCCCTCGGTCGGCGCAGAGGCAAAGACACAGGCACTGATTGCAATTATCCTGTCATTGTTCGCAATTGTTACTTATATCTGGATTCGATTCGGAAATGTCCGCTATGGGATTGCGGCAATTGTGGCCCTGGTGCACGATGTATGTATCACACTCGGCGCCATTACCGCCTGCAGCTATATCGCGGGAACGCCGATTGGTGAAAAACTGCTGATCGGAGATTTCAAGATCAACCTGGCGATAGTAGCCGCTCTTCTAACAATCATAGGATACTCACTTAACGATACTATTGTGGTTTTCGACCGTATTCGGGAAAATCGGCGCAAGGCCCTGCTCAATCCACAGATAATTACCGACAGCATTAACCAGACCCTTTCCAGAACCATTCTAACATCGTTCACAACGTTTATAGTAGTGCTGATAATGTACATCTTCGGCGGCCCGGGGCTGAGAGGCTTCACCTTTGCAATCGGTCTCGGCATTATCATAGGTACGTATTCGTCCATTGCGATAGCTGCGCCGGTATTGCTGGTCGGGGCCGCAAAGACGACCAAAAAGAGCGTTGGGGGGCGCACCAAGACCAAAAATGAAAAAAGTAAATAGATGACAGGAGATGGACGATATACTATACACAATACGCTATACGATTTGGCAATGAGCGCCAAAAATGCAAAAAGATTTGAAAATAGGAATGGTTCTTGGCCTGGTACTGACAATCGTCGCTGTGCTCTGGCTCTCTACCCGCCCCAGCCTGAGCACAAAAGCACGGATGCTGAATTCTTATAATGCGGGGTCCCGGCAGGAATCTACGGAGCAGCCGGTTCTGCCTCTCATTGCTAAGGTTGAAACCGAACAAAGTAACGTGCCGGACTTAACAGTCCGCAAAGAAGTCGAGAAACAAATTCATACCATCCGTGAGGGTGAAACCCTCTCCGGCATTTCCCGGGAATACTACGGCTCTGAAAACAAATGGCAAAAGATTCT
>CAZWKM010000283.1:0-3355 GCA_964634165.1 uncultured Pirellulales bacterium
CAAGAAGCTGGCGGGTTTTTTGTAAAGGCTTTTGGTTCGCGCACTACCGAGGGCCGCACCTCACCCGGAAACGTTATGCCGTATAGAATGAAAGGGAAAATATAACTGAATGATCGAAAAAGCTTTTGACATACCGTTTATCGCGGATCTCGCACAGCGTGAGAAACAGATTCAGCAGAACTACCGCCCGATTATTGCTGTGCATAAGTGGTTTGCCAGGCGTCCCGGTACGCTGTTTCGAGGTCTGCTTTTGTCTGAGTTCTCGGACAGACCGCTCAGGGAAGTGTTCTACAAGGCGAACGATCTTTCAGGCCGTCATGTTGCTGATCCTTTTATGGGTGGTGGAACGTCGATCTTGGAGGCAAACCGTGTCGGATGCAATGTAATCGGATTTGATATCAACCCCATGTCTTATTGGATCGTCAAACAGGAAATAGAACATCTTAACCTCGATGATTATTCAGAAGCCTCCCAGTTACTGCGCTCATCCCTTGAAAAGGAAATCGGGCATCTTTATCGAACACAATGCACCTTTTGTGGATCACACGATGCCCACGTAAAATATTTTCTTTGGGTGAAAGTAAAGCCATGTAATAGATGTGGAAAGGATATTGATCTCTTTCCCGGTTATCTGCTGTCTGCTGATTCCCGACATCCCATGAACGTTTTTGTGTGTCCGGTTTGTGGAGAGCTGACTGAGACCGTAGATCGGAAGAAGCCCGGCCGATGCATTCATTGCTCTTCTGAACTGACTGCAGACGGCCCTGCAAAGCGAAGCCGCTGCAGATGCCCTGAATGTGGCACCGACAACCATTTTCCAAACGCTGACCTTGGCGCACCGACACACCGTCTCTTTGCAATGGAATATCACTGCCCTCAATGCAAAGCTTCTCATACGGGCAGATTTTTTAAGAAACCCGATGATCAGGATATCGCAAAGATTAAAGAGACTGCGCAACGCTGGTCCCGGATGCGTCCAAAGTATGTTCCCGAGGCAGAGATTCCAAGCGGTGACGAAACGAACCGTCTGCATCGCTGGGGATATACACATTACCGGGAAATGTTCAACGATCGGCAGCTTCTAGGGCTGGAACTTTCTGCCCGAATGATTGCTGATATACCCAATGATCGGGTTCGTAATGCGCTGGCAACAAACCTTTCCGACTTGCTCCGCTACCAGAATATGTTGTGCCGCTATGACACAAGGGCACTAAAGTCTCTTGATATTTTCTCAGTTCACGGATTTCCGGTTGGGTTGATTCAATGCGAGTCGAATTTCCTTGGGATCATGGAACCGGGCCGCAACATGTGCGTGGGTAGCGGCGGATGGGCCAACATCATCGAGAAGTTCAAGAAAGCGAAATCCTATTGCGATCATCCGTTTGAAGTAAGATATCAGGGTCGCTCAAAGAGAATAATTCCAGTCAATGGAGAAAGGATCGGCGATCACTTCAATGGCGATGGCTCCCAACCTGCACGTGTTATCGATATCTCATGCCAAGACGCCGCATCCTCCAAGCTGCCGGATGCTTCCCTAGATGCTGTGTTTACCGATCCTCCCTATTTTGGCAATGTCCAGTATGCTGAGCTCATGGATTTTTGCTATGTCTGGCTAAGAAATCTGGTTGGCCAAAACTCAACCGCATTCAATGTCGATTCCACCCGCACACCTGATGAGTTGACAGGCAATGTGGACATGGGCCGTGGGATCGATCATTTCACGGAGGGGCTTTCCTCTGTTTTTCAACGCATGGCGAGGGCGTTGAAGCCTGGATCGCCTCTGGCATTTACCTACCACCACAATAATGTCGAAGCGTACTATCCCGTGGCGGTGGCTATCCTTGATGCAGGATTGACCTGTTCGGCGTCGCTTCCCTGTCCGGGGGAAATGGGCGCATCCATACACATAAGCGGCACAGGTTCCTCAATTATCGATACAGTATTTGTCTGCCGGAAAACTGGGGCTGTGCAACGAAAATGGCTGGCAGAGGCCCCGGATGAAGTCGCCCGTATCGTTAAGGAAGACTTGGACCAGCTCAGGGTCGGAAACGTAAAGCCCACTCCCGGTGACATCAGATGTGTCACTTATGGGCATTTGATCCGATTAGCAATCTGGTTCTTGCGCCTTGGGTGGAAGAAAAACGAACCAACAACAACGCGCATCGCAAGAGTTGCAGATTGGCTCCATCGCTTCGGAGGATGGGCTGAAGTAGAAAAGTGCATGGAGCACGACAGAACAGCAACAACAAAGGATATGCCTTTGTTCGCTGTGCATGAAAGCGCTGCGGAGTATGGAGCCGATTATGCCGACGTTTCCTTTTGAAGTCTCCCTAGATGAGATACTCGAGGACCCTGAAAGCTATGTTGATGCCGTATTCTCCTGCTTGGAGTCGGAATTCCTTGTCTTGCCCAAAGGGGCAGGTTTTGTTGAATATTCTGTGTTCGAGCGTGGATACGAAGCGCTGAAGGCTGCAACCGCAGGCTTTTCACAACTTGATCCGAAGAAGGTGTTTCCCGTTACGGTTTCCGAGCCAATTTCGATTGTGGTTCTGCGCTCAATGCTTGGTTTCACACCTCCTGAATGGGGTCATGTCACCACGCAGAGAACCGGCATATCGGTTACCCAGGGGTTCGCACGCTCGCTAGACAGAAAAGTGCGAATGGCACCTGAAACGGAACTCAATACAAACGGAGTTACAAAGGAGCGACTTGAGGCGATGGTTCAAACAGCTTGTCAATTACTGGCAGCCGGTGTTCCCGATGTAGACAGCGACCAATTACATCGCTTGGACAAGGCCGATACGAAGCATGGTGTTGAAGGCATCCAGAATCTGGCTGGGATAGGCGTTCCCTACGCCATGCTGCTGTATGAACGATTTCTTGGAAGGCCGTTTGCCGGACATAGAGACTCCGTAAGTGAACTTATCGGCGACAGCTTGGAATCAGCAATTGAGGATGTTCTTTCCAAGGCCGGGGTCAGTTTCCGCAAGACAAAACGCGCAGAGCGAATCGAAGGGTTCGACCAGACACCGGACTTTATCATTCCCAGCGAATTCAACCCGCAGGTCATTATCGAGGCGAAAATCACCGAGGATGACGGAACAGCCCGCGATAAGGTGACGCGCATTCAACATCTCGGAGAATTGAGTCTTTCCGGTCGTTCGGAAGAAAATCCGAGATATGAGGTCATAGCCTGCATCGGCGGTCGTGGCTTCGGGGTCCGCCGGGAAGACATGAAGAAGATGATCCTTGCGACCAGGGGCAAGGTGTTTACAGCAAATACATTGGACCGGCTTGTTGACTGTACCCGGCTTGGTGAATTTAGGAGTCGATAGTAGGGATGCAAATACGGCAT
>CAZWKM010000284.1:0-3343 GCA_964634165.1 uncultured Pirellulales bacterium
TTGACTTTCTGTTTATACAACTGCCTGTAAATCTCCGGAAACCGCAAATCAAAGCATATTAGCAGCGAGCATTTTACACCATTAACGGTAAAGTTTACAAATCTATCGCCCGGCGTATAACGGCGTAATTCGGCCTTGATGCAAAATCTCTTGTCGTAGCGGTCAACAATTTTGCCGTCCGGCCCTATCAGGTACAGACTGTTGTGCGGCTTATTCGGCCTGGCCTGCCCCCGAACGTTTTTATTGGGGGTCAATTTGTGCGTACTGCCCAGAACTACCCAAAGGCCGAGTTTGGCCGCAAGCGCCATAATCTTTTCGGTTTCTTTCCTCAGCAGTCCCCAATCGTACACGTCGAATGTCGGAAAGTCGGTGCCCACATAGCCGCTGAGCGCGCATTCGGAAAAATGTACTATCTCCGCTCTGGCTTTAGCCGCTTCGTACAAATACCCGCTAATTATTCGAGCGTTTCGCTTGATGGATCGGCTTACAGCAAACTGGCAAGTAGCTACTTTCAGTACACCGGCAGCCATTATTACCCCTACGACAGACCTAATGTTTCTTCCAGCCCGAAAACAATATTCATATTCTGAATTGCCTGGCCTGATGCACCCTTTACCAGATTGTCAATTGCCGAAAAGCTTATGATTTTGCCCTTGGCACAAGTTACAAAGATATGGCAATAGTTTGTCCCGGCAACATCTTTAACAGCCGGAGCGTCATCGCATATCTGCACAAATTCTTCGCAACAATAGAATTCGTCATAAAGCTTTGCCAATTTTTCGCTGTCGACCTTACCTTTCGGCTGACAATACACCGTCGAGAGAATTCCCCTGTCAAAAGGTCCCACATGCGGTTGAAACAGCATCCGGACCTCGCAGCCGGCAATCTCACCGGCGATTTGTTCCATCTCCGGCATATGGCGGTGTACGCCGATACCGTATGCAAAGAAATTTTCATTCATATTCGGAAAATGAAATTTGCTCGAAGGATTTCTCCCCGTTCCGGATGAGCCGGTTACCGCATTGACAATAATCGACTCTGTTTCAACAAGACCTTTTTTCAGCAGCGGCGCTATGGCCAGCAAGGCCCCGGTCGGGTAACAGCCGGGATTAGCGATTAAATCGGCGCTCTTTATCTGCTCGCGGAACAATTCCGGCAATCCGAACACAGCACGTGCCAGATTAGCAGTATCAGTGTGCTTTACGTTGTAGAACTTCTCGTAAACCTTGGGGTTTTTCAGCCGATAGTCCGCACTAAAATCTATCACCTTTAGTCCTGCGTCCAGCAGTTTCGGCACGAATTCCATAGAGACCTTATGAGGCAAACAGCAAAGAGCGGCATCGGCCAGGCCGGTGAGCTTATCAAAATCCAACGGCTCAATTTGTAAATCGCATCGACCCTTAAACTGCGGAAAGACATCCCCCACCGCCCCGCACTCCTGCGGCAGCGCAGTCAGATAAACCAGCTCCGCCTCACTGTGCTGCAGGAGAATCTGTATCGATTCGGCGCCGGTATAGCCGCTTGCTCCAATAATGGCAACCCGTATCATTGCACGTTCCTTTCTTTTCTTTGAACCTACTTTGTTTTGCCGGTTCGCGGCGTTTGTAACATTGTTAATATATTACAGTTGCAGACGCACAAATACTACCACAATTACACACCAGACACACTGGTTTGGACTTGCCGGACAAGCTTTCTGCGGGTCAGCACCACTGTACAGGCGCCGATAACCAGCACCGAACCACACACGCAAGACAAGGTCAAAGGTTCACCGAATATTGCCACACCGGCTACATAGCACAACACCGGCTCAATCATAAGCAACAATGAGCCGGTCTTGACCTGTACGTATTTGAAGCCCTCTGTCATCAATAGCTGACCGACAGTGACAGTAACACCGATGCCCAGCAGGATAAAGACGCCATTTAGGCCAATGGAACTTTCGCTACTGAAAGACGGCCCTAAGACCAGCCACATCCCTACTGCACACTGGGAAAAGTAAATGGCCGATGAGTCATCCGTATCGTGGAGCTTGCGTATCAGCGTGACAGTTATCCCGACAATCACCGCTCCGAGGACCGCCAAAAGCTCATACTTGCCAAAGACCAGCAATGAAAAGCCCTGCTGCCTATCGTAAGCGATAAAGTAAATACCCGCAACAGCCGTCAGAATCGCCCCAATATCGAATAGCCGCAGTCGTTCTTTTAGAAACACTGCACTGATAATACTTGCAAAGATCGGGTATGAGCATATCAGAACCATGCCTTTACCCAGTCCCAGCTTGGTAATAGACAAAAATCCAATAAGGATGGCTATTCCACCGGCAAGACCCCGTAAAAACAGCAGCTTTTTGTTATTAAAGACAAGCTTAACCCGCCCTAACATGGCAGCGGCCGCTATCAGACCCAATCCTATGACGAATCGAAAGAAAGCCAGCCTGTAAGCCCCGATATGGGAGCCGCTCTTTACCAGGCAGCCTGCCATACAGAAAAAGACGCTTGCCAGAGCCATCAAAGCAGTTCCTTTGGTTATATGTTCTGACCTTGACATTACAAACTTACACCTCACAAAAAAAAACCACCGGAAATTCCAGTGGCTCTTTTAACAATCCCAAAAAATGTTTTTCAAATTAACGCTTCGAGAACTGGAATTTCCTCCTTGCACCCCTTTGGCCCGGCTTCTTTCTTTCGACCATCCTCGGGTCGCGGGTAAGATGTCCCCCATCGCGCAGCGCCTGGATATAGTTTTCATCATAGATTTTCAATGCCCTGGCAATTCCCAGCAACGAGGCCCCTGCCTGCCCGGTAGTCCCGCCGCCTTTGACATTAATAAAGACATCAAAAGATTTTTCCGCATCGACTGTCACCAGAGGTGCCAGCACTGCTTTTCTGTCCTGCTCCCTAACAAAGTACTCTTTGAGCTTTTTTTTGTTGATGAGCAATTTGCCTTTACCGGGTTTAATTCTAACTCTCGCGACAGCGCTCTTTCTTCTGCCTGTACCCCAGTAGTAACCGCCTGGATCGGGTCCCTTCTTAGCGGGTTTTTGCGATGGTTGCGGCCCTTTCGCTGCCGTTTTTACAGTCGCCTTAGCAGCAGGATTATCAATTTTGGTCTCTGCCATAATTTATGGTTCCCCTTAAACTTAAAACAGCTCTATCTTTTCGGGTGTTTGGGCCTGGTGATTGTGTTCCGGGCCGCGATAAACCTTCAGTTTTTTGAGCATTTTTCTGCCAAGCTTGTTCTTCGGCAGCATTCGCCTTACCGCTAATTCAATTACCTTTCCAGGTTTCTTTGCCATCATATCGGCAAAGCTGACGAATTTATGGCCGCCGGGGAAATGCGT
>CAZWKM010000285.1:0-1790 GCA_964634165.1 uncultured Pirellulales bacterium
CATCAGAATTCTTTCTCTAAGGAGAACGTGTCATGTATGGTCGATATTTTACCGTTATTGTTGTTCTGTGTGGTATGAGTTTTTCTCTGGCCTCCGTGGGCAGTGCCGCCGGGAACAAAAACAACAAAAAAAGTACCCCCCCAGGTAAAGTCTATGTGCCCTATGAGAAGCTCAAGGGTGTTTTTGAGAAAGAGCAGCAGGGAGTATTTCTTCCCTACAAGGAGTTTCAGAAACTCTGGCGGGCGGCACAAGGCAGACCGGCGGGCGTAGCCGAAGCGCCGTTTGAGTATCTGATTAGTACCGCCCGGTTCCAGGGAAAGGTTAAGGAGGAGCTTGCCACTTTTCGGCTTCGCCTTACGATTGATATTCTCGCCGAGGGGTGGGTGCAGGTCCCTGTCGGGCTGGGCGGAGTCGCAGTCTCAGAAGCGGCGCTGCTCGAGGCGGAAAATACCAAAATTGTACCTTTGCTGCGGGTGGTCGATGGTGAGTATATCTTCATAACTAAAGGGAAAGGCCGATATGTGCTGGCGTTGGATTTTGTCCGCCAGCTCGAAACAAAACCCGGATTGGCTGTTCTGAATTACCGCATACCCTCGGCTGCAATAACTACGCTGGAGCTGCTGATACCTGAAGAAAACCTGAAGGTGGATGTAGAACCGATGCTGGCGGCGACCACATCGCAGGTCAAGCTCGACGATGTCAACGCCACCCGCCTGCAGGCGTTTCTCGGCTCGACGAAGCAGGTCCGTTTGAGCTGGAAGCCCAGGACCGAGGCTGCGCCGGAGCTTGAGCCGGTGATTATCTGCGAACAATTCCAGCACATTAACGTTGCCGAAGCTCTTATCAGCTACGAAGCCAAATTAAACTACAGTATTCATCGCGGCGGGGTCGATTCGTTTACCATACAATTGCCCGGCGGGTTCCGGGTAACCAGTGTTGACGGGGCGAACATCGCCAGGTGGGACGTAATAGCGCAATTAAAACTCGTCGGTGGAGCCGCAGACAAACCCGACAAACCCGACGAACAAATTAGGCAAACGCTCAACGTAAAACTCTTTTCGCCGGCAAAAGACAAATATACGCTGACAGTTAAGATGGAGCGGTTTCTGCAGGAAGCGCAGGTGCAGGTTCCACTTGTGCCGATTACGACCGACGAGGTGCTCAGGCGGAGCGGCCTCATCGGGATTACATATTCGCCGCGTCGTTTAGTTCACCTTAAAGACGTGAAGAATCTCGCCCGGGTTGATACGGGACAGCTGCCGAAGAATCTGCAGAATCAGCCGGGTGTAACAGCTTACCGGTTCATCACCTCTGATTACAGCAGCACAATTTCGATTGAAACGACCTCGCCGCGCATCACGGTTAATCAGCGCTGGATGTTAGGCGTTGACAGCGACCAGCTCCAGTTGCGCGGACGCATTCACTATAAGGTCGAACGAACCGGTATTTTCGAACTCGATATGAATTTCCCCGAGCCCTGGAAGATTGAATCCGTTGGGCCGGACAAACTGGTGGACGATTATCAGTTAAAAGGTAAGGGCAACGCACGCGCACTCCATATTCTCCTTAAAAGAGAGAATACCGGGGAGTTTGAACTGACTCTCATCGCCCGCGCCGAACGGGCGGAACCAGAGGCCGGCGTGGATTTCACCCTGCCGCTGGCCGATGCAAAAGATTTACAGTTGTACCAGGGACAATTGATATTACTGCTGGCCGAGCATCTGCGGGCGGAAGTGGAAAAGCTCGAGCAACTGCAGGCCATTCCGCTCAAACAGGCCGAGAAGTGGACC
>CAZWKM010000285.1:1890-3338 GCA_964634165.1 uncultured Pirellulales bacterium
GTGATGGCGTTCGAGTTTCGGGCCATCGACCGCGATAAGCCGGGAGGCGCAAGATTCAAAATCGCCGTCAAGCCTGCGCAGGTGTCGGCGGTCGTTCATCGGCTGGTAAATATTCAGCCCGGCTCAATCGAGCAGGAGGCGGTAATAGATTATCGTATTCGTTATGCTCCGGTCGACACGTTCTATTTGAAGATGCCGGCGGAATTGGCCAGGAAGGGCGTGGACATAACCGGGGCCAATATCAAGGAAAAGCCTCGCATAGATGAGCTGCCGTCTGAGCTGCGCGGCAAAGATGAGAAAACCGAAGAGGCCGGCGTTAAATGGGCATATTATAAGGTCGTATTGCAGTCGAAGGTCATCGGTAGCTATCAGTTAAAGGTTCGTGCGCGTCGGGCTTTCCAGGCCGGGCAGGTGGGACAGGCCGCCATCGTCGAGGTCGGACCCATCCTGGCGGCGGGCAAACTGTCCGACCAGAGCGGCCACATCGCCATTGCCAGGGCCGAAACCCTGGCTATCGGAGAGCCGGTCATCGAGAACCTCATACCGGCTGATGCCGGCAGCGCCGCCGACCTGCCTTACCAGGCTCATCGGCGAATTGCCTCACTGGCATTCAAATACAACGCACCGCCCTTTGAGCTTTCATTGCCGGTGGTGGCACAGAAGGAAGCGAGGGTGTTCACCACCATTGTCAGCGGCGCGATTATAGAGCAGGTGCTGGCCCGCGATGGCATGCTCAACACGCACGCAATCTATCTGCTGGCGACCAGCCGGGGCGATAGACTGCCCATCACCTTACCTTCGAAGGCCGAGCTTACCGCAGTACTGTTGAACGGCAATGAAACACCGGTAGAGATGGGCGTCTCGGCTGATGAGCGTATCGTGAGACTGCCGCCGTCGGCTGGACAGGTTTCCAGGTTCGTCCTGGAAATCTCCTATGGTCTCAAGGGTGCTTCGGCATCGAAACTGATTGCGCCGGCGCTGCCGGAAGAAGTTCCGGTGCAGCAGACACTCTGGCGGCTCTGGATACCGCAGGATTATTACTTTTTAGGATACGACCGGGTCTTTTCCCGGCTGGGAGACTATCAGTGCCGGAATATGCTGCAAATGTTGGGGAGAAATCAGCCCGGCCAGGTCGTATTCAAGCTCCCTGGTCAGGGTAAGGTTCTCGATTTTATCCGCCAGGGGGCGCCGGGTAAGCTGTCGGTTACAGCGGTGAGCAAGGAGGTTTTCAGTGTAATCATCTGGATACTGATAATCGCCGCCGGCGTGTATATGCTCAAGCTCAGTGGCTTCCATCGAGTGTTGGTCATATTGGCGGCTGCATTGGTCGCCGGGATTATTCACCTGTATTCACCGCTGCTGGTAAGCCAGGCCATACGGACAGGCGTATTTGCCGGAATTCTCGTGGTATTGTTATGGGCGGCGCAGTGGGGTTTTGTAAAGCTTCC
>CAZWKM010000286.1:0-3319 GCA_964634165.1 uncultured Pirellulales bacterium
CAAAAGCCAATATCACGATACTGAGCAGGAATAGAATAATACGTAGTCGTTTCATAATAAATAGAACTAAGACAAACCTCTCCCACTCGAACGTCCCCCTTGGCCGGATGGTTTACCTACCGGTTTTCCAATGCTTTTGCACAGCACCTTTAATTCGTGGCACCGTTTCTATTCGATACGCTTTCTATAAAGCCGGGTCTGCAGTGCGTTTTTCCAGGCAGTCCAATTCGAATCGCTCAGCTCGCTGTCAATCGCTGCCGTTACCTGGCTTATCTTGGCGTCCAAATCGTCAATATAATAAACCATAAAGGCCTCAGCCATCGCCGGCAGCTTCGGCGAACCGAAGTCATATTGACCGTGGTGAGACAGAATAATGTGCCCAATAGCGTCCAGAACTGTTGGCTCAATCTGTGTTCCCCTGGCCTTCAGCGTAGCAACTTTTTCATTTACCATAAGTAAACTTTGCACGACATGTCCGATTAATTGGCCTGAATCCGTATATGAAAAGGCCATATCGTACGACAACTCTTCGGTCTTGCCGATATCGTGAAGAAAAATCCCGGCAAGGACCAAATCGGCCTGCACTTGTTCGTACAACGGCAGTATCGCAACAGCTACTCGCAGCATATTACAGGTATGCTCTAACAGCCCGCCGAGATAATTATGATGCAATTTCACCCCGCCTGGTGCATTGCGGAATTTCTCCATCAGCCCGGCATCAGTTAGGAATTCTCCGACCAGCGCCTTTAACTGCGGATTTTTTATCCGGCCTACAATCTTTTTTACCTCCTCGAACATCTGGTCGGTGTCCTTGTCCGTTCGCGCCAGAAAATCCTCAATGCGAACGTCCTTTGCATCGACGACGCTGACGTTATTTACAATGATTTGCAGCTTGTTTTGATAAAGCTCGCTTCTTCCCTGTATATGGACAAAGCCCGGCTTCGGCAGCGCTTTATAAACCGTTTCCGTTGCCTGCCACATTCGCCCGTTCATTTGCCCGGTCTTGTCTGAGAGAAACATTGCTATATACAAATCGCCTCGCGTTGTGCTTCGTAAAATCGGGTCTGATACCATATAAACATCATCGATTGTCTCTCCCGGCCCGACTTCGTTAATGAATTTATGCGCCATTGTCCGCTCCATAAAATTGATTATTGATTATTCTCTGCGTTCTCTGCATCCTCCGCGGTTAATCATATATCTTTCCCGAAATCATATTGCCTAATCTGCCTTTATGCAAGCCCTGTTAGAAATTCTATAGTGAATAATGTAAACCCCGTTAGAGAACCGAAAGAAGAAGTCTCTAACGGGACAAAAAGGGGAAATTTCTAACGGCGCTTGCAACCCTCCGTATTTTGGGCTATAAACGTGCTACGAAATACGATATACGGAATACGAGGCACGAAATATGAGATACAGCCGAATGTTTATACCAACGGTCAAGGAAGTCCCCGCCGATGCGGAGACGACCGGCCACAAATTGATGATTCGGGCGGCCTTGTGCCGCAAAGTCGCCAGCGGGACGTACACTTATCTGCCGCTCGGCTGGCGCAGCCTGCTCAAGGTCATCGCAATCGTCCGTGAGGAGATGGACAAGGCCGGCGCACAGGAGATTCTCGTGCCTTGTATGCAGCCCGCTGAGCTCTGGGACAAGACCGGCCGCAGCACCGACTATGGCCCGACATTGTTCCGCTTCACTGACCGTCACGGCAGAGAAAGTGTGCTTGAGCCTACCGCCGAAGAGGTTGTTACCACCCTCGCCGCCGGCGAGATAAATTCTTACAAGCAGCTCCCCATTAACCTCTATCAGATAAGCCCCAAATTCCGCGATGAGTTCCGCCCGCGGTTCGGCGTAATAAGGTCGCGCGAATTCATAATGAAGGACGCCTACAGCTTCGATGCCGACCCTGCAGGCCTCGATACATCATATAAAGCAATGTACGATGCGTACTGCAGGATTTTCAAACGCTGCGGCCTTGAATACGTTATTGTCGAGGCCGAGTCCGGCGAGATGGGCGGCTCCGGCTCGCACCAGTTCACCATCCCCTGCGAGTCCGGCGAAGATACAATCATTTATGCCGAAGACGGCTCCTATGCGGCAAACCTCGAAAGG
This sequence comes from uncultured Pirellulales bacterium, assembly GCA_964634165.1. GTDB lineage: Bacteria > Planctomycetota > Phycisphaerae > Sedimentisphaerales > Anaerobacaceae > JAUVYQ01. Next base: position 2,114 of record CAZWKM010000286.1, read on the forward strand.
GCTGCCGTTGACCCATTGCCGAAGGAAAAATCCAGCGCCGAGATTCCACCAATGCAGGAAGTCCACACACCGAATATCGGCTCCATCGAAGCAGTCTGCAAGTTTCTAAAGACGAAACCCGAACAAATGGTAAAGACGTTGATTTATTCAACCAAGGACAAGACGGTAGCTGTGATTATTCGTGGCGACCATGATGTTAATGAAGAGAAGTTGAGGTCGGCTGTCGGCGGAAAACACATAGAGTTGGCAGATGAATCCACGATAGAAAAAGTTACCAGCGCGAAGGTCGGCTTTGCCGGACCTGTCGGGATAGCAGACAAGGTCTCGAGAATGATTATCGACCACGCCGTTGCGGCAATGGCGGTCGGCGTAACCGGTGCCAATAAGACCGACTATCATATCAGGAATGTTGTGCCGGGCCGGGATTTCCCGCTCGAAGGTGAAAATATTGCCGTTGCCGACATTCGCTACGCTCTTGAAGGTGATACGTATAACGGCAAAAAGCTGCTCTTTAAGAAAGGTATCGAAGTCGGCCAGGTCTTCAAGCTCGGAACAAAATACAGCGAAAAACTCGGAGCTAAATTCCTTGACGAAAATGGCAATGAAAAGCCCTGCCTTATGGGCTGCTACGGCATCGGCATCAACCGAATCCTTGCCTCCGCGATTGAAATCAGCAACGATGATAACGGCATTATCTGGCCGATTAGCATCGCCCCGTTTGAGGTCCTGATTACCAGCGTCAATCAGGACGATGAGAAGGTAGCGCAGGTAGCTGAAAACATCTACCAGCAGCTACTCGCCAATGGCATTGACGTATTGTTGGACGACCGCACCTTGCGCGGAGGAGTGAAATTCAAAGACGCCGACCTGATTGGCATACCGGTAAGGGTAACTGTCGGCAGAAAGTCCGTCGCCGACGGCAACGTCGAGATAAAACTCCGGTCAGAAACCAAAAGCACAAAAGTTCCCATTGAAAAAGCGGCAGGTAAGGCGATTGAGCTGGTCAGTTCATTAAAAGAGCAACTGAAGACCTAACAGGGTACGTATAATTGGTGATTATCAAAACCAAACCCAGAATTGAAAAGGAGAGAACGATGAACAAGAACAAAGTTTCGCGAAGGACTTTCATCCGCGATACTTCCCTGGTGGCGGCAGGGACAGTTGCCGGGGCACTGACTCGCAAGGCAGTCGCCGCCGACATCGAAC
>CAZWKM010000287.1:0-3309 GCA_964634165.1 uncultured Pirellulales bacterium
TTAGTTTCAAATCATTCAGGCTAAACGGTGTCGGCTCGGTAACAAGCAAAACAAAATCTGCTCCTTTGACTGCCTCAACTACCGGACAGGAGGTCCCCGGCGGAACATCAATTATTGCCAGGTGGTTTTCTTTTATGTGTTTTTTCACTTCTTTTATCAGCGACGGCGTTCGCACGGAGCCGATACGTAATCTGCCGCTAATAAAATCAACATCACCGGCCTTGCCAAAGTCAATATCTCCGATATTAAGGGGCTTTGGTTTAATTGCATCGGCCGGGCAGATACGCATACAACCACCACAAGAGTGGCAAAGTTGCTCAAACGTTAACACGTTATTGTCCTTGAGTTGTACAATCGCACTGTATTGACAAATTTCGCTGCACTTGCCACAGCCCGTACATTTTTCCAAATCGACCTGCGGCACATCCACAGTAACCTGCTGGCTGCGGTTTATTCGCGGCTTTAAGAAAATGTGTCCGTTCGGCTCCTCCACGTCACAATCAAGGTATTGAACCTTCTGGCCCATTTGAGCAATGGTACAGACAAGATTGGTAGCAATGGTTGTTTTTCCTGTGCCGCCCTTGCCGCTGGCAACAGCAATAACAAGGCTGTCCGACATTTTACTTATCCATACCAAAATGCGATTGGACATTCGGGCCGGCGGCTTCGGTTAATTTACCGCTTTTGAAAAGCTCAACTGCTTCTGCGACCGTCCCTGTTACGCCGGTATACAATTTTATACCAGCCGCACTTAAGGTGCGCTCGGCGTTGGGGCCACAATTGCCTGTCAAGACGGCCTGGGCACCAGCATCAATTACAACCTTACCCGAGCTGATACCGGCCCCGCCGGCTGCAGCAGCACTTTCGTTTTCAATTACGCTGAAGTCCATTGTTTCAGTGTCAACAATGGTAAAGTACTCCGCTCTTCCGAACCGGGGGTCAACCTGTGAATCCAATGTTTTTGCGGTTGATGTAATTGCAATTTTCATAATTAGGGTTACTCCTCAGTAATATCAATTTTATCCCAGTCAAATCTATCTTTTGCAAACCAGCCTTGTTGCGGTAAAGAATCGAAACAAACCGGTTTCGGATTACGCCATTGATTTCCTGGCAAGATGTCCCACTTTGTATACCTGTTCATCGGCAAAGCTATTTTATCTATCCTATAACCATCCGGGTGAAATCCAACCTCGATTTCTGTTGCATTAAGTGTTTGTTCCATCATACATCTCTACTATATGCTTTCATTAAACCGTTTTCGAATATACTGACAATAAATAGCTGCAACGGGGTTGTGAGCCAATACCCGATCCTTGGCAATAAGTGTTGTTACAGGAGCTTCTGAGGCCTTTGAAAAAATCGCATCATGGCCGACACAAAGCCCGCAAATAATATTGAGCTGAGTTTCGGCGCTATTTAACAACTGGGCCTGGCCAGCCGGGTTACACATAACTTCCTGACCTTCTGATGAAATTTGCTGTAATTCAAAATCCTTCTTATTAATTCCACAAACCTTGCAGCAAACAGATACCACTTCAAAATGCCTTGAGAGGATTTCATCGACGACCTTTGCTTCCTCACTCAAGCCAATGCAAAAAGCCAAGCCTATCTTTTTATATCCCAATTCCTTTGCAAACAGAACTGTCTCGCCCAACCGCGTTTCTTTACCATAATAGCGTCCCTCAATTGCTGAAGCGGCTCTGTGCAATCGTGCTATATGGCTGTCCTGATATAATTGTTTATGATTGGAGGCCTGCGAAAAACAATCCTTGCCATCGCGACATTCCTTACTCTCGCATCGTCCGCATCGTGGAAGTATCCTTTTTCCCACTTAACTACTCCTTTGGTCTGTTTTTTTCATCGACGAGTACTATTTTTGCCTGCAAATCTTTCGCTTTCTCGGCAGGAACCTGGCAATAGGATATAATTATGATTTTATCGCCGGCACTGCCTCGTCTTGCTGCCGGACCGTTCAGAAGCACGGTGCCCGAGCCTCGCTGTGCTGCAATAGCATAAGTTACGAAGCGCTCGCCGTTGTTAATATTTAGTACGTGAACCTGCTCACCCGGCAATATATCCGCTTTTTCAAGAAGGTTCTCATCGATGGTGATACTACCTTCATAATCCATATCTGTTCCGGTCAATGTTGCTCTATGGATCTTTGATTTCAGCATAAATCGTTCCATTTGCTCAACTTCCCTATCAACGCCATCTTTTCCTTAATACGTATATGAACCAGTCGTTTAGGTTTAAAGCTCACTGATTATATAGCAAAGTCCAAAAGCTCAAACTTTTCCCTTGAAAACTTGCTGTGCGAAAAGCAAAAACTCTAGTAAAATTTATTTACCCCGTTAGATGATGAACTCACCTGGGTCGTTCAGCAATCTCTTGTATCTATCTAACGGGGTTTACCAGCTTTTTTCTGCGCAAGTATGATTGCCTCATTGGGACATTCCGAAACACAGACGGCACAACCGGTACACGCTTCAGCGTTGATAACAGCATGTTCATTAACCTCAATGGCGCCTGCTGGACACACATCGGCACAGATACCGCAGCCTGTGCATTTTTCAGAATCAATGACCGCGATAGCTTTACGGCCGCTTTCAAGCTCGCTAATTCTCTTGTTTAACTGGCGTTTCTGCTGTTCAAGCAGTTCTGCCTGCTGCTTTAGGGCTGCCAATTCCTGTTCAGGGTTCTGTCCTCCTGTATCTTGTGGAAAACCGGCTGCCGGACTAACCGGAGGCAAACCAGCCGGCATACCCATCGGGGTTCCCATCCCTATACCGCGGCCCATTCCGCCGCCTCTGCCCATACCACCGCCGCGACCCATTCCGCCGCCTCTGCCCATACCACCGCCGCGACCCATACCACCGCCGCGACCCATACCACCTCCACCGCCCATACCTAAACCCATTCCACCACCTTGACCCATCGGGCCAGTTATCGGTTGGCCGGTTGGCGTCGGGTCTGCCGGCGCAGTGTTCATACCAAAGTGACTGGCTACATTTGGCCCCGAAGCAGAAGAAAAAGCTCCTGTTTTGAATTGTTCAACAGCGTTACGTACAGGTCCGCTGACACCAGCGATAACCTGTATGCCTGCCTGGCCAAATACGTTAAATGCGTTAGGGCCGCAATTGCCTGTCAGTACAGTTGTTACGCCTTTTTCTGACATTAACTGAGCGGACTGAATTCCTGCGCCACCACCAAGGGCAATGTTCGGGTTTTCGATTGCTTCATACTGCATTGTGTCGGTGTCAATAATCAAAAAATAGGGGCACCGACCAAATCGAGCCTCCACATTGTCGT
>CAZWKM010000288.1:0-3302 GCA_964634165.1 uncultured Pirellulales bacterium
CATCGTATAATCTGTCAAACAAAGGCAGCACCACGCCGCCGGTATAGCCGAACATTGTATCGACACCCTGCTCGATAAGGGTATCGACGATTATCTCAGCGCCTGTTTTCCCCTGCTTTTGCAGGGGTGTCATTCCCGCCTTTGAGCGGGAAGAGGATTTACCAGCTGAATCAGCCGAAGTGCGAGACTTGGAACTCATTTTTCTACACCTTTCCTGATAAACGCTATATCGTTATTCCAGTGGGACCCCGCTTTGCGGGAACCCTCAATTATGGCTCCGCTGGGCCGCCCCGGGAAGTCAATCGCTTTTACCTAAAAAGACGACCGAACCGCCCGAAGATTAAAACCCTGCCATAATCCCATAATTCCGCCTTTGGCGGATCTCAGGGCCGTATTTGCATGTTTTCATACAAATACAACAGGATTATACAAAACCAGCCATCCTCCGTCAATTATTTTTCGGCAATTTTCTCGTGATGACTTATTTTTTTTCAGAATTTCTGCCATTTGTGGGGTCATTTACCCCTCGCCGGCACGCCTGTCCTGACCTGCCCTGAGCGAAGTCGAATGGGCAGCAATCTCACTAGCTTGTTATTCCAAGTGGAGCGAACAATCTCAAATAATCACTTAAAAACGTCCAATGGGCCAAATTCTCCCTAGCACTTTGAACAATAAATCTGTTTAATGTGGTTGACAAAATAACCAATTCTTGTTATATTTATACAAGTTGTAGGTATCTCTGTGTCGATAACATATACGTTCATTTTATTTTATTGCAAAAAGTAAGGTAAGTAGGATATGGAACGACCCTCATCTCCGCTACCTGATTACGATAATCCACCAGTAATCGAAGTAGTATTTGGAGTTCAATTCAACAAACTACCCATTAAAGCCCCTGATACAGGTATTTTATGGGAACGGCTTGGTAGGAAAGCGTATCCCGAATGTAAAGAAGTGCCTCCACTACCACCCGTGGCAGAGCGCTTTGATGTTCCTTCTTCCCAAATTGAGCGCCCAACTTTCGAGGAACTTACTCATCCTCCTTTACCTCGCCTTTTGTTCATCAACTCCAGCAAAAACCACTTGATTCAAGTCCAACAAGATCGGCTTCATCAAAACTGGAGAAGGCTTAAATCTGATGATAAATACCCTAGATATGCCACATTGTACCCAAAGTTCGTGGAGTCTTGGAAATCGTTTAGTTCCTTCGTAAATGAATTGAATTTGGGCCCGTTGGAGCCAAATCAATACGAGTTGACTTATGTCAACCACATACCCCGTGGCCAAGGATGGGTAAATTTATCTGACGTAGAGAATGTATTCCCAGACTTTCAATGCAAAGCTCGTGACCGGTTTTTGCCCGAACCAGAGAACATAGCATGGCGGAGAATTTATAGGTTGCCGAAGGATAGTGGCAGGTTACACGCTTCACTAAGACTTGCTGTCAGCCGAGAACTCAAAGATCGCGTAATGATACTGGATTTTACTGCAAGGGGATTTATCCCAAACAAGATGGACGCTTGGTTTGACACGGCCCATGAGTGGATCGTAAAGGGTTTTGCTGACTTAACTGCTCCTTCTATTCAAAATTCTATTTGGAAGAAGAAATAATGAAGGCCTCATGGACAGATTTGGTTGACTCTATCATTATCGACAATCCTTCGAGCCTAACAAGTGAGGTTTTGCTAGGGACGATCGAGGAACTAGAACCTACTGGCTCCATGACGTGTGGGGTGAGCAATGTCTCTAGATGGTCCGTTCTTGTAGCAGAAAATCTTACTGCCTTTGAAGATGCTGTTCTACTAGACCCAGCACCTCTTATCCCAGATGAGAGAAGCCCTGGCCATTCGCGAATCTTTCTCGTATCTTCTGCCATACTAGGACAATCTGACCCCCTCTTAACTTATCTTGCAGTTAGAACCACCCCGTCCCCGTATGTTTTAGTGCAAGACCGCTTCGAAGCATCACCCCGTCAAAGACGTTTTTATCCTGACTTTTCTTCCATTAAGAAATGGATGGCGCATGTGATAGGGGGACCTCCTCGCTCCCTTATCGAGAAGAAACAGTCTCGCCAAATACTCCGAAACATTCCTGTTACAATTTCCCCAGAGGTGGTTCGTGAAGCAGAAGAACGAAGTCTGACAGACGATTTAGAATCTAGCGTCAAACTTGCCCAAGAAAATTATTCTACCCTTGAGAGCATCGATATAAACATAGAATATGACCCAGAAATTGTTGACAGAAAAACAATCCGGTTCACTCTAACCGTCTCCGGCGAGCCAGAGTTAGTCCTTAAAGATGAATTCAAATTTAAAGATAGATTGTATTCGGCCTTAGATATAAAAACTTGTGAGCAAATTACTACAACCTACAAATGGAAAAGCTAAATGGAAATGGTCCCTAAAGAGTTCATTAACCTCGCTTACGAACTTGCCCATAACTTTAAGACGGAGGCTGCATTCCGATCTGCAATCAGTCGCAGCTATTATGGATTATACAATCTAATGAGTCGCTTTCTTGTAAATAATGATATTACTTTGCCCAAGGCGGCTAAAGCTCATGACATAACATATAAATATTTGCATAACTGTGCGCTTCCAGATGTTCGAAACCTCGCCAAGATTCTTGATGACCTTCACGATCAGCGAAACGACGCTGATTACCGCCTAGAGCTTATACAATACAACGATCCCAACGTCGCTAGAATGGCATACATTAAAGCTAATACTGCTTATAACGGTTTTGAAAAAGTAATCAGCAAATCCAGCAACCGAAAAAAGATCATTAAAGGTGTAATCGCCCACAAGAATAAGACCCACACCTGACCACAAATCTCTTCTTTATCTATTCACACTACCAAAACCCGCACTTGCCGCCAAAAACAATTTCTGTCTTCCGCCGCCTGCCCGAATCCCTGCATGTATTAGCCTGCCCCAGCAAGTCTCAGGCAGGGGGCAGGGACCCAGCTATTTATGTGCTTATAAAGCACTTTTTTGGCCGTTTTTTTGTTCTTTTTGTGCATTTTGTACCTTTTCATGGCTAATTAAACACCTTTTTCGCTAACTTCCCAAATGGGGCATTGAAAAATGACCCGGCGGATAAGGCCGGGCCTTTCGCAGAAGCTCACTTTTCGTTCTGCTTCAAATATGTTGCATCTTAATGAAACTGTGGACGCCGACAAGCCAGGGTGATAAAGCTCGCTTTAAGAGACTTGCTTGTCAAGAACACCAAGCTGAACGAAAAACCCTCCGCGAAATCAGTGAAATCTGTGGTTAATAATTCAATCTTCTTCGTGTCTTTGT
>CAZWKM010000289.1:0-3290 GCA_964634165.1 uncultured Pirellulales bacterium
CTTCGGCACGACAAACGTATGCGGCCAGGTGGGCGTAGTCAGCTCACACATCGCCCGGGCAAGTTCTTCCGGTACTTCGGTTGTATGCGCCTCGTCCCATATCATACTGAACAAGCCGGTAGCACTGCTGTAAGCGCATCGAGCAGCGATGCCTTTGATACCAGCCGGCGTCATAAACGTGACCGAATTACCGCCGCCGGGGAAGTAAGAAACATCGGCCAGAGGCATTCCAACGCCATCCATAATCTTTTTGATAGATGCTCCGGGTTCTGCCGCCCAATCGAAAGCGGCACTGCCGGAATTGTCACCATCGACCAGACCTTTGCAGCAGTAGTCTGCTTTTTTATCCAGTTTTTTACCTGTGGCAGAGCTAACACCGATTTTTTTGGCCAGTTCTTTGATTTCCCACGCTTCCCACACCTTTCTGAAGTCCATAAACAGAGGCGGATTTCCGCCGGAGAGGTACGTCATAAACAGCATTGTCAAAAGTCCCTGCACGTCGGCTTCGGTCGCAAAGGGCAGCGGAGCTTTGCGGCCGTTATGGTCAAACGTACTGTTAAATAGCGACTCCATCACATCAGCCACAGGCAGCGGCAGGCCGCGCGGGTCACTGCCCCATTCCAACTGGCTCATAAAGCCGCCGCCGACCGCATTTAGCTCTGCCATCAGGTCGCGAACTATTAAATACATTGCCAAACTCATATTGAATCTTTCGCTGTCGGCTTCGTTGCGCAGTTCCAGATGTTTGCCGACATATCTGTTAATCCACGCTCGCAATGCCTTGACTTCTTTTTCGTTATACGCTTTTTTGTTCAGCATATCGGCCAGAAGCTTCATATCCAGGCGTGTGATTTCCAGGCCGAATGTGTTCCTTGTCGGCAGTACGTGGGCTAGAGCTGTTTCCATTCCCATCGAGTCGTGCCCTAAAACCATAACTCTGCGGCCCCGCAACCCGACAGCCGTTACCGCCGCATAGCACCAGTCGATAAGGTTTTTGGCCGTCTGCTCGGTCATCTTTGGGTTTATTCCCGTATCCGGCCAGGTGCCGACATTTAAGGTAACCATTCGCCCATACTGGCTGATAGCACCATTGAGCGCGTGGGCATAGACCACGCCGGGCTTGGGACCGCTATTGCCGCAGGTAATATTTATGGGTGTATTGGGTGGAAACTGCTGCAGCAGCGAGATAGTGGTAAGCTGTGGGAAGGCCCAGGTATCCGGCACACATACTAAAATATCCACCCCGGCTCTGCGAAACTGCTGAGCAACGATGTCAGCTTGTGCTTCGCCGTCTATCAACACAGTGGAATAAACCACCGGAACCGGTGTCTTGTCGGGCAAAACCACAGAGCCGCTAATCACATCAGCGGCCATCTTCGCAATGTTCTGGCAGCGAGTTCGGCTCGCCTTGTCAATACGCGGGTCACTGGTGGCAAAAACACCGATAACAGGATTCTTGGGTGTGGCTTTCCTTATAACCGGCAAGCGCACCGCTTCAACTTTCTTTGCCATTTCAGATACTCCTTCATCACCATTGAACCAATTACAATTATTCAAACGTGGCTGTATCTGCCAGCAGTTTTCTTACGAAATCCAAAAACTGGGCTGCGTATGCCCCATTAGTGACTTTGTGGTCCACCGAGAGGGTCATATTCATTAACTTTCGCGTGATAATGTTGCCGTTGTCCGGCACGCAGGTCTCGGTTATCTGACCGATGCCCAGGATGCTGCACTGACCGGGCACGACAATCGGAATAAAAGAATCTATCCCAAAGGCGCCGAGGTTACTTACCGTGATACAGCCGCCCTCCAAATCTGTGAGAGCCAGTTTATTGCTGCGGGCCTTTTCAACCAGGGCCTTACTGTCACGTGCAATCTGGGTGACATCCTTTTTGTTCACGTCCTTGACAATCGGTGCAACCAGACCGCCCGGCACGGTGATTGCCAGGCCAATGCTGATTGCTTCCGCCAGTTGGATAGTGTCACCGGCTAACTGACCTGTCATAATCGGAAATTTTTCCAGCCCGATTGCGACCGCCCGCATAATAAAGTCATTGTAGGAGATTTTAATCCGACCCTTGGACGGACTGGTCTTGTTCAATTTGGTCCGCAATTCAATCAGGTCGGTAACATCGGCTTTAACAGTCAGGTAGAAACAGGGTATCTCGTGTTTTGACTGCAGCATTTTTTGTGCGGTTATTTTCTGGATTCTGTTGAGCGGTATGGTTTCACCGAGTTTGATTTCTGGTGCAGCTATCTCCGGCCCAGCCGGTTTTAATGCAGCGGCTTTTCTGACATCATCCTCGGTAATTCTGCCGCCGGGCCCTGTGCCGGTGACCGCCGCCAGACTCACGCCAAGCTCCTCGGCCAACTTTTTTGACCGTGGCGATGCCTTTACCCTTCCTGTCGGCTTGGCCGGTTCAGCAGCAGCGACCGCCGCTGCAGCTTGAGCAGCGGCTGGCGCTTCACCAGCAGGGGCGGTAGTTGTGCTCTTCAATGAATCGATAAAACTTTGCGGTATCTCTTCGTCCTTTTCGCCGAGAACCATAAGCACATCACCGACCGGCAGCGTCTGCTCCACTTCAGCAAGGATATGCTTTACAAAACCGTCAGCTGGCGATTCCATCTCGAGCGTTGCCTTGTCGGTCTCTATCTCGAAAATCACATCGCCTTTTTTGACCTCATCGCCGACCTTGACCATACAGCCAACGATAGTTCCTTCTTCCATCGTCTGGCCAAGCTGCGGCAATCTTACTTCTCTCGCCATTTATAAAATCCTCATTCATTTCGCATAACGTGTTTACTTACACAATTGCCTTAACAGCTTCGACGATTTTCTCGACGCTTGGTATACTTGCCGTCTCCAACGGCTCACTCATCGGTGGCGGCACATCGGCTGCTGCCAGATTTACCGGTGCCGCATCCAGATAGTCGAAGCCGCGACTGCCGTCGTCAAACTCATATTCCATAAACGCGCCGGTTATCTCTCTGCCGGCGCCGCAGGTGCAGAAGCCCTCGCTGACCGTAACCAGTCGGCCGGTCTTGCGAACAGATTCGGCTATCCTTTCCACATCCAGCGGCTTTAGCGTTCGCACGTCGATTACCTCGGCGTCGATACCGTATTGGGCGGCCAGCACTTTAGCTGCCTCCAGCGACCGCATCGCCATTCTGCTGTAGCTGACGATGGTCGCGTCTTTGCCGGGCCTTTTGACGTCTGCCACGCCCAGCGGAATAATATAATCGCCTTCCGGCACCGCGCCAAGCTGGCCGTAGGTCGCCTTGTGCTCGAT
>CAZWKM010000290.1:0-3278 GCA_964634165.1 uncultured Pirellulales bacterium
TATGGCATAATCATGTACCATATGAAAGTAACTCCCATTGATTTACAAAAAACCTGTGATTTGTTCGCAGACAAACCCTTTTCTAATGCTCTATTTCTGTGTGGCGTTGCAAAAACCAGTCAAACATTTCTAAAATTCTTTGAATCCAGAGACATCATTACCGTTAGACTCGTGAGCTTCTTTGGTTATTGACCGCCCATCATTGAAAGCATTAGGACGACGAGGACTTCTCCACGCAACTATTACCGGCTTTACGATACCCCAGCCCAACAAGGCAGGGATTGCACCAAGTACCGGGGGAAGTACAAAATGGGCTTTACAACCAGTGAATAATCCCACTACACCGAGTACAATTAATATTGCTCCAAGCACGAATGCCAGGCCTGCACAAATTTTGTCAAATATATTCACACTTACCTCCCTTATACGCAGTCACACAACATAACCACAAAGCTCCCTTGCCTTCCGTAACGTCAGCAATGTTGCTTTTCGCGATAAAGCTATTTCGTCTGGTCGTTAATTTGAGTTTGGTCCTTAATTACCGAGACGGCTGCCCGTCAGAATGGGCAGCATTTCATTGCCCAGCTCCATATCCAGAGACTGGGCCGTGACGCCCGGCTGTCCAATCCTTTGCTGTTTCTTTCTAATAAGGTCAGTCATTCCTGTCCACATTCTTACGAAATTCTTAAGATCTGCACCGCCAGTCGCCAAAGCATTTCCTGCATCTACATACCAGAAGCTATTTCTTCGAGATAGATTCAGGACTTGGGCTTCGCCTGGAATAGTACAGGTGGCATTATCGTTATTGACCTCTATTTTTGCAGAATCCAGCTTATCTCTGTTATCCGTTAGATTCAAACTTAGTTTGGCACCACCTTCATTTTCAAAGTGGGCCCATCCGGAAGCACCGTACTGATTGGTGATAGCTTTTTTAAAATCTTTTACCACAATCATATAATCCATAAATACTGACAGCGCTTCCAATTCCAACTTATCGCCGGTCACGGAGGCCATAACTTTGGCTTTATCGAATTCCATAAAACCTTCAACAAACTTCTTTACAGCGTCTTTCGGCATCGCTGCAGGGCCTTGTTTTCTGCTGCAACCAGGAGCTAACGTCATTAGAACAAGACCAAGAATGAGGAATAATTTCATTTTCATGGCTTTAAACCTTTCTATAACATAAAAAACTACTCAACGACCACAGCCGTACCGTAAGCCAAAATCTCCGATGCCCCTCCCATAATCATCGACGTCGTAAAGCTCACTCGCACAATTGCATTAGCACCCAGCTTCTGGGCATCTTCTATCATCCTGTCCAGGGCTTGTTCCCGAGACTCGGCCATCATCTTGGTATAGTCGGTTATCTCGCCACCAACTATGTGCCGTAGTATCGCCATAATGTCCCTGCCGATATGCCTGGCGCGAATCGTATTGCCTTTGGCGATACCTAAATGTTTTACAATCTTCTTTCCTTCAATCGTGTCCGTTGTAGACAAAAGCATTGTCTTACCTCCTTACATCTCTGTAACGGTCTTTTTTCCAGAAATAAAGTCTTTCCCGCAATACTGAGACAAACAAAATCGCCAGCGCTGCTATAAATGCCAGCAGAACAATTTTCAAAATCAACTCTGCCTGAGGGTCTTTGATGATCCCTTCTATAGCCTTGAACCCGCCGTAGATTGCCAGCAGGATACCGGCTATCGAAAGCACAACCCACCCAACACCGCGCTCAATGCGGTTATAGATGCCGCCCCAGTACTGCTGCCATATCCGGTCCTCGGGTTCAACTAACGTTACCTCATCGGTAATGGCTTTAAGTTTCCTGAATTCCTCAAGTTCACCGGCACATTCCGGGCACTCTGCCAGATGCTCCTCGAAATGCTGTCTTTGCTCGGCGCTCAGCTCATTGTCCAGGTAACTCATCATCAGGTCTTTATAATCATGGCACGTCATATGTGCCACCTCCTTTCTCTGTGCCCAATAATTCTTTCAGTCTCCTGCGGGCATAATACAACCTGCTCGTCACGGTGCCTTTATTGCAAAAAAGGTTTTGAGAAATCTGTTCATACGACAAATCCCGAAAGTGCCGCAATATAATCACCTCTCGATGTTTATCATCGAGCTTGGCGATTGCTTTCCACACCTTGTCTTTCATCTCGTTTCTTCCTGCCACTACGTCGGGAGCAAAACAATCATCCGCGGCAGCAGCCGCTTCCGGGCAATCAGCCGCATTAAGAGAACTCGCCCGTCTGACCCTTCTTTTTCTTAAGTGGCTGAAACACAGATTTTTCAGTATCTGATAGAACCAGGGGAAAAATCTTCGTTTCGGATTGAGCTGTTTTATGTTCCGATATGCTCGGATAAAGGCCTCCTGGGACAAATCCAATGCGTCTTCGCGATTACCCACAAGGCCCAGAGCAATGAAATACGCCTCTTTCATATATTTTCTCACGAAAAGTTCAAACGCCGCTCTTGACCCCCGTCGACAACGTTGCATAGCTAATATTTCTTCCTGACACAAGCTTGCCAATTTCTCCATCTCCTGCCGTTCAGATTCAAATGCCGGTTTTGCGATCTCTTTCCAAATTAATATACATAGCGAAGCCTTGGTTTATTCAAAGTAATTCAGAATTTTTTGTGTCTCGACCCCAGGCACCTAACCAATTAAACCACCGGCTTTCCGGAATCCCGGCAAATCCAGACCGATAAAAAACTTGTCAGGGCAACCAGGATATAAAAATAAACCAAGAATAATAGAAACCGGCACGAATATTGAGTCAAACCTTGTTTTTCTAATAAACCGTTGAGCAGCAATCGAAACCAATACCGCATTTAGTATCTCCGTACGGCCAATACCACCGAATGTTATAGAAGATTAGGAGCATACAGGACAAGAAAAAACTTTTGACGAGAGCCGAAAAGCACCTTCCGCACACGTAAGTGTGGGGTTGAATTGACAGACCCGCCGGCAGACTTCGATACCGAAGAGCCATTCATTACCGTTGAGCTGGACGATATATGCAAAAAACAACAGTTGGGCGAAGGATGGTTTGAGGCCTTAGAGCAGGTACCCCGGCAGGCGATATCGATTAGCATCCGGCAGATTATGAAAAGTGCGTGCTTAATTGTCCCGGTACCGGAGAAGCGCAAAGCCGAGGCGGTAAAGAACACGCTGGAAGGGCAAGTAACAAATATGTGGCCGGCGTCAATACTGCAAAGGCATAACAACTGTAAGATATTTATGGACGCCGAGGCGGCGTTACTGCTTTCGTGAA
>CAZWKM010000291.1:0-3276 GCA_964634165.1 uncultured Pirellulales bacterium
CGTGACCAAGAACCGGCTAATAGTGGTACGTGCGAATCCACGTGATCTGCGCTCGTGCAAGGTCTGCCTCCTTACCTTGTGGGAATTTGTTGAGATAGCTCTGGTAAGCATCCAAAGCTTTTTCCCACTCTTCCTTCTCCATGTAGCAGCGGGCAATCGCCATCATCGCGCTTTCGATCCGATAATCGGTGGGATAATTATAGATGAATTGTCGGTAGAACTTTATAGCCTCGTCGAATTCCTTTTTCTCCAGGTAGTAAGCGCCAACCTCATAGAGCGCGTCGATTGCTTCCTTGGTCCCCGGATAGTGCTCCAGCAACTCCTGGTAGGCCTTAAAGCCATTTTCGGGGTCTTTGAGATATTTTGTATAGATCACACCAATGTGGTGTAGCGCATTGCCTGCCATGTCACCCATCTTGAATTTCTCCACCACCTTCCGATAGGCGCCGATGGCCCGGAACAGCTCGGCATTCACACGGTCTCGTTTGGAACCGCTGGTCAAAATACCCAGTGCATCGGTTGTCCAGACATCCTCGGGCATCTCCGGACCGGGTTCAGCCTTCGGGAAAAATCGCCGCCGAAGCTCAACATCGCCCAGCAGCCTCGCTTGGTGCCGCAGACTTCTGCGCTTCAAAACAATTCTTTTCTTGTCGAGCTTTCCGAGTGCCCGGGCGCTGTACTCGTACGTATGACCTATCCAGTACTGGGCGTCGTCGGACAACCGGCTCTCCGGGTACCTACGTAGCAGTCGCTCAAAAACATTTCGAGCCGCTGGGAAATTTTCTTTTCGAAGATGCGCAACGCCCGCCGTAAATAGACCATCCGCTGCACGCACATGTTTCGGGTAAAGCTCCGCCACCTCCGTAAACTTCACCGCCGCTTTAGTATAGTTCTTGAGCTTCTTGTGCAAAATAACGCCGATTTGATACTTCGCCTCTGCTGCTTTGGTGTGCTGGGGGTTGTTGTCGTGGAAATCTTGATACTGCTGGATTTCGTCCAGCATCGCGATCCGCTCCTTACACAAGCCTACGTGCTTGTACCGCGGGAATTTCTTGATGTACAGATGGTACAATTCTTTTGCTTCTTTCCACCGTCCAAGATTCTCAAGGCACGAAGCCGACTCTATGTATGCCTCGCTCGTTACATTTCCCCTGGGAAAGTATTCCATCAATTCCTCATAAGCCCCCAGCGCCTCCTCGAACAGCATATTATCACGGAACAATCTCGCCACCGCCAGCAGGGCGTCGTCGGCTTCTCTCTTGGTGGGGAAAAGGTTCAGCATGAGTAGATACGCCTTTATAGCATCGTAGTGCCGTCCGGCCTGCTCAAGTTGACGCGCGGTCCGGAACATGGTCGGATGAACAAACTCACCACGCAGAACACCCCCGCCCTCGATGCCCCGGACACTTATCATATCGAATCCCTCTTCGAGTTCTGCCAGTTTACTGCGTGTCCGCGGGCCCACGATCCCGTCGGGCTTCAGACCCATCCGTTTTTGAAAATCCAGCACATTTGCATAACCAAATCGCTACAAACGCTGGCCAATGCTAAGTTGGTTATACGAAAGCTCTGCCGGATACCGTGCCGCATATTCCGCATACACATCCAGCGCCGCCATTGGAGAATCCAGTTGCTTTTCGTAAAGCTCTGCGACCTTCAGCAGCATATCCCGCCCCTCTGGCGTGTGGGCAAATCCGTCCGCAACTTCACGGTACAGCGCCAAAGCCACTTCCCACTCTTGGATATGTTCGAGCATCATCTCAATCTTCTTCAGCCGGTCCAAACTCCCTTTCGGGTCGACCGCCAGTCCCGCCAGATAATGATCCTTTGCCCTCATGATTGCTGGCAGCGCCTCGGTCCCGCCAACCAGGGCAACCAACTTTTGTGCCTCAACCAGATAGAATTTGCCGCGAAGCTGCCAGATTTGCTTCTCGCCCCATGGCATCCCTCCTTCTTCAAGTTTTCTCAGCCGTTCACTCGCCCTGGTTATAAAGCCGCTCATTGCCTTTGCGTCAGTCTCGACAACCGCTCGCCTTATCAGCGCTTCAACGCCAATAAGACAAACCTTACGGGCCAAACTCTCTTCTTCCGGCCTCACTTCACTCAAGACTGCCAGCAGACAATCGAGCACTTCAGGCTCTTGATTGTTCTTGGCCACTCGCATCAACTTGGAAAGCATTTCGTCGGCCTGTTCGTCCTCTGGTCCGTTTTGCAGAAACGCCCCAGCTGCCTCCACCGCTTCACATACCCATTTGCCTTGAGCCTGAACCGTAAAATCAACGATTTTCTCCAGGATTTGCCGCTTCGCTCCGGTTTCCGACGCCGCTGGGAGCAGTTGCCGCAGCGCCGCGATTCGCCTTTGAGTCGTCCAGTCGGCAGATTCAGCCAGCAGCAGCTTAAACTTCGCCTCCTCCCGCACAGCATTATCAAGTTTCTCATTCTCCACCACGCTGCGAAGCAGACGCTTCGCTTCGCCGGGCAGTTGCTTTGCCCAAGGGCTCTCCGCCAGAACTATTGCCGTCCGCGCACCCCATCCAGTGTCCGGATAGAGTTTCACCGCCGCCTCAAAACTGGCCCGTGACCGGGCTTCGTTCTTCGTTAGCTCATAGAGCCGTCCGCGAAGATACAGGATACGGGCCTTTTGACTGTCGGTGGCGGCCCGCTGTGCAGCTGCATCGAGCAATGAATCCGTACCTGCGATTTGACCCTTGTCGATCAGTGTTTCTATGACCTCAAGGTGGCTATCCAGGTCCAATGCCTGAATCGTCAGTTGTGACACCACGAACCGAGCACGCTTATGCTCCGGTTGGCTGGCCAGGATCGCCCGCCACACTTCCAGCGACTTTTCCAGTTCACATTGCCTCAAATATGTTTCGGCCAGCGCTTCTTTAGCCTCCAGGGAAGACGGATTGGCCTTGACACGCTCCTGAAGCTGCTCTGTCGTGTCTGTCCTTGCCGCGAAACCATAACTGCAAGCACCCACTACCAACACAAAGACCTGAATCAGCCTCTTGGTTCTCATCTTTCAGTCCTCGTTTGCTCCTGCAGAACCCGAAGTCTGTTCCGCAACTCGTCGATATCGGCAGCATCAGGAAATAGTTCTACCAGCCGGGCGTAATATCCTCGTGCCTCACTGCGATGACCCAAGCCAAGATGCAACCCAGCTAATGACCGCAGAATTGGTGCCGAAGTCGGCGCATAACTCTCGGCTTTTGAGAGCAGGCGCATCGCCTCTTTCCGATTCCCCGCGACTCGCAGCATCATCGCCGCCTGATA
>CAZWKM010000292.1:0-3265 GCA_964634165.1 uncultured Pirellulales bacterium
GAAGAAAAGCCGTTTATGGAATACCATCTTTATACACTGGGTCGAAAAAGCACCATAAATAACAATCAGGTCAAGCAGATTGAGTTTATCACCCCCGCTTTGGGCGTGCCGATAAAGAAGCTCTATATCTACGAGCGCGGCCGGCAGCAAATATATGGGCGTAGCCGGCAAAGAGATAAGGTGCAGATAAAGCTTGAATTTGAAAACACTAAGAAAAACAATCTCGGTATTGCGCTGCCCAAAGGCAAGGTGCGTGTTTTCAAAAAAGACCCTGCCGATGATACGTTGGAGTTTGTCGGCGAAGATAGAATTGACCATACCCCCAGAAAGGAAAAGCTCTTACTCTATATAGGCAATGCCTTTGATATTGTTCCGGAATATACCCTGGTTGACACCGCACCCACCCGAAGGAAGCGGGTCGAGATACATAAAATTGAGCTTCGAAACAGAAAGGATAAAGCTGTTACAGTCTTTGTCGATGAAAAGTTCTCTGCGTGGATTAATTGGACTATTGATAAATCAACGCACAAATACGAAAAGCGTGATGCCCGCACTGCTCGATTTGAAGTAAAGATAGCGCCGGATTCGGTGGCCACGATTCAATATACCGCTACCCAGACCTGGTAATCTGTTGCGATAAGTTGTGTTTGATAAAGGAGTAATATCATGAAACGCAGTTCGTTGAATTTTATTATCGATTTAGTCGCTCTTTTGAATCTGCTGGGATTGGCTTTTACCGGCTTTATTATGAAGTACATTCTGCCGCCCGGTACAGGCGGACGCGGCCAGCGGCTGCACAGCGGCATTGGTGGAGAACACATAAAGCAGCTTTGGTCTATGACACGCCACGAATGGGGCAGTATCCATTTTTATCTGGCCCTTTTGTTTATCGTATTGATGACCGCGCATATCCTGCTGCACTGGAGCTGGCTCAAAAATTATTTCAAATCGCTATTCGGCTTCTCGCGAAATAAAGGAATATAATTTGTAGGGGATAGGGGACGAGTGACAGGCGGAGGAGTTTTCAAGAACGGAAGTTTTTTTTTCTGAGCATTAACGTGCCGAAGGCGAGGAGCAAGAGAGTAGCAGGTTCAGGGATAATGGTGCCGTCAAATATGAGTTTGGCAGGGTCAAGCTGGCCGGATGCGCTTGATACTAGTCTTACAATCGGTATATCTGCGTACCACGCTAAGGGATACTTTTGTCCCAATCTTATCTGAATAGAGCCAACGCCATCAAGAAACGCAGAGTAATCACTCATGCTAAATTCCGAGTGCAAATCAAAAGGTTCAGGATTCGGAGCGGTATCGGCCCCGCCGTAAACAGACCTCTCAGCCAAAAGGGTGGTGAAATTAAATTCATATAGCCGGGCTTTGAAGTAGCCGTCATAATATGGTTCAAAAAGCGGTATAGGACTGTAAATAGGTTCGAACTCATTTGCTGTTATGGATCCTGACCATTGAAGGTAAATATGGGATATATCTGAAAATATGATTCCAAGGTCGAAATCTGTTGTCCAATTTGAACCGTGTGTATAAGAGCCCTCACAACTTAGATTGTATTCAACTATAGTTGCATTTGCTTTTGCTGCGATAAGGAGCGCTGCTAATAAAATGATTGATTTTTTGGCCATTTTAGAACACTTCTTCACAAAAGACCAACAACATACAGGTTTTGTTAGGTGAGTTTTCCCCCGAAATTTGCGATATTATAACATATTTTTAATATTTTGTCAAGAATAATATGCTCGAAAGGTTATTTTTTAGTCATTGCGAGGCCTGCAGAGCAGGACGTGGCAATCTCAAAACCCTAAACGCTATACGCTAAACGCTACCGTTTACCCTGCCTGCCCTGCCCTGCTTGTCCCGAGTTTATCGAGGGGAGCGCAAGAGTTTACCCTGAACCAAAGGGAAGGGAGAGAGTGCCTCGCAAGCATGCGTTGGGATAGCCGCTTTGAGCCGGCCTAATGCGGTAGAGTTAGATTTAGTGGTTAGTCGTTGGTATTTAGCATATAGTATTTTGTTGACATTTTATTTCCGGTAGACTAAATTCTTGGCAAAAAGTGGTGTATAGCTATGCCACAGGTATTATTATGTTATGCGTAATTGGAGAAAAAAATGATGATGAATAGTAATGTTAAGAGACGGGATTTTTTGAAGGGTGCGGCGGCTGCCGGAGTGGGTCTGGTTATTCTGCCGAGCGGTGTTTTGTCGGGGAAAAATGCGCCGAGCAATAAGCTGAATATCGCGCTGATAGGTGCGTATGGGCGTGCACTTGCCCATTATGAAGGATTGAAGAACGAGAACGTGGTGGCGCTGTGCGACGTGGATGAGAATTACCTTGGTTTGGCCGCCAAGGAATTTCCCAATGCGAAGCACTATGTGGACTGGCGAAAGTGCCTCGAACAGAAGGATTTAGACGCCGTCGTTTGCTGCACGCCGGACCATTCGCACGCCTTTATCGGGACCTGGGCAATGAACCGCGGGCTGCACCTTTATATGGAAAAACCAATGGGTATGAGCGTAGAGGAAGTTCGGTTGGTGCGCCAGACTTATTTGAAGAATAAAAACAAGCTTGCCACCCAGCACGGGACGCAGCGTCATGCGAAACCCAATTTCGACCGCGTGCGCGAGCTGATTCGGGACGGGGCAATCGGCGAATTGAAGGCCGTTCATGTATGGGGCAACCGTCAGCTTCACCGCTGTCATTATCCGGCTGCGAAAGGCAAGCCGCCCAAGACGCTACATTACGATTTGTGGATAGGGCCGTCGCCGTATCACCCTTATAATCCAGAGTACTTTTCGGGTGAGCCCGGGATGAACTGCCTGCAGTGGAACATGTATTGGGATTTCGGAACCGGACAAGTGGGGGACATGGGCAGCCACACTATGGACCTGGCCTGGAATGCCATTGATGCAGGGATACCTGTCTCGGCTGAAGCGACGGGGGACGAGTTCAATCCCGACGTGACGCCTGTTGAACTAAAGGCCGTATTCAAACACCCCGCCAACAACTGGCGTGGGGCCATTGATGTTATCTGGTATCAGGGCGGGGCGATGCCGTCATCACCCATGGAGCATGTTGATTTGGACAAGATTGGGCATGGTGCACTGTTTAAAGGAAGCAGCGGTTTTCTGGTGTCGTCTTTCGACAACCGAGTTATAATTCCTTTCGGGGACGATGCCGACATGACGTACTACAAGCGGCGGCCGAAGGACGAGGTGATTGAGCCGATGGGCGACTTTCAGCAGGAATGGATAGATGC
>CAZWKM010000293.1:0-3227 GCA_964634165.1 uncultured Pirellulales bacterium
GGTGATTGTGGAAACGTCGGCTGGATTTAAAAAGGGAATCAGCGATGAAACTGATTATTCAGATACCGTGCTATAATGAGGAGCAGACACTGCCCCAGGTCATCAGGGATTTGCCGCGGGAGATTGAGGGTATAGACAAAATAGAATATCTTATTATTGACGACGGCAGCAAAGACAGGACTATCGAAATAGCCCGCGAGCTTGGAGTTGACCATATCCTCAGCCTCGGCTCGAACCACGGTCTGGCGACAGCCTTTACGATGGGGATTCGAAGGTGTGTGGAGCTTGGCGCCGACATTATCGTCAATACCGACGGTGACAACCAGTACAAGGGCGAGTGCGTAAAAGAGCTTGTTGGGCCGATACTTCAGGGCAAAGCTGACGTGGTTGTCGGGTGCAGGCCCATCGAGCAGATTGAACACTTTTCCTGGTTGAAGAAAAAACTGCAAAGAATCGGCAGCGGTGTTGTGCGGCGATTTTCCGGTACGGATGTCCCCGACACTACAAGCGGATTCAGAGCATATTCGGCAGGGGCAGCTATGCAGCTTCAGGTTTTTAATCGTTATAGTTACACGCTGGAGACAATCATCCAGGCCGGCGCTATGAATATGCGGCTGTGCAGTGTGCCCATAGAAGTGAACCCCAAGACCAGGCCGTCACGACTTATCTCTTCGATTCCTCTTTACATCTGGCGGTCTCTGTCGATTATCTTGCGTTCCTATATAACCTACAAACCGTTCCGCACACTCTTTTATGCATCTCTGGCGGCAGCCATTTTAGGCCTGATTCCATGGATAAGATTTCTGTATTTCTGGTTCAGAGGTTCAGGTTCAGGGCATATCCAGTCGCTCATTCTTGGCGCGACACTGTTGATAATTTCCGTTAGTCTCTTTGGCCTGGGCATACTCGGCCACGTTATAAGTGCAAACAGAAGACTTGTTCACGAAGCGCTTTATCTGATGCGAAGCTACGGGCGCAGCCGAAACAAATCAGAAACGCCGGATTAGCCTATTGACCCCCCGTTGGCGCAGATACGCTGCTGTTCAAATCAAAAATTAAATGGTCACTCATTCCAGCCTGGAGAAACTTTTTATCTCTGGTTACTTTGCCTTGTTCACCAGCAACAAACTGATATTTGTATCTTTGCATCAGGTTCTTTATAAGCGCCGCATAATTGCGTTGATTAGGAATCAGGTAATAAGAAAATCTGCCTGTTTTAGTTTTAGCCTCGATTTCCTGGAGCGTTGTTGCCTGCTCAATGTCCCTGTCAAGATACCAGGCAATTTCCGGGCGATAGTGGCCTCCTTTAGCCTCGTGCTGCTTGACAAAATAAGTGCGCATTTCACGACTCAGCAGGGCCTTATCAGGAGGTATTTTGCTGTTCAACAACTTAAGCATATTGATTCTTGCCAAAGGCTGCCACCTGATACTGTAATAGTAGTTCGTTCCTATCATACAGGATACGGAAAAGATGCCGATTAAAGACACAACGGCCACGGCAGGCAGGCGTCGATGAACCTTTTTCAGAATGTCAGCCAATAACATTATTCCCATCGCCGCAGCTATGGCAATGGCCGGCGACAATGGCCTTTGCCAGTACTGATGCCTCCAGACAAGCCCTTTGAATGTAAACAGAAGAAAAACACCGGGCATAAGAAAAAGCCATAACTGCGGGAAACGTCTTGATATCTTCGTAGCTTCATCCTTTGCGTCCGCCGATGCCAAGACGAGCAATTGGCCGAGTGTCAAATACAAAATCGCCGTAACCAATATCGGCAGTGTATAATTGGTAACCGCAAACTCCCACAGCTTGTCAAACCAGTCTCCCCAGACGAACTCGGCCATCTCACCTTTTGCTGCGCGCCACTTGTAAAGCTCTATTATTTTATTGAAATCCCATTCATATCCTGCTGCCATTATGCCGAAAGCCAGAGCCAGACTCACCAGTGGAGCAATAATCAGGATTGCCAATAAGTTCTTCTCTGGGAACTGCCTGCGGTGAATGCAACGGAAAACATAATGTGAGCCGATCACAAAGGCGTAGAAAAATCCTGCCCAGCTTACCTGTATCATTAAAAAAAGGCTCGCCGCCAGGCCCCATTTGTGGAACGGTTTCGGTTTCGGGCCGTCCTTTAGTGCTCCTATCAGCACGAGATAGCACCACAAAGCGCAGAAACCGGCCAGCGTAACCCATCCACCAACCCCAAAATAGCCGGTTAGAGGGAATAAGGCGTAAAAAAGGCCCGCAAGCAGCGCTGTCTTAACATCCACCAGGGCCTTTAATATCCTCAGTAAAATCAGCAGGCTTGCTATGCTTGTTATTATTTTGGCTACCCTCAGTGCCCACTCATTAATGCCTAATATAGCCATTACACCAGTGTTGAGCAGAACTCCCAGTTGAGGATGATCCAGATATCTTTGAGGATTCTCTGTGGGCGGGTCACCCACAGCCCAGGTACGCAGTCCCTTCGTGTAGGCCAGGCCATACTTAAGATGAACTCTCCCTAACCAAGCCCCATGCGCCTCGGCCCAACTGTGCAGGCCGTAAAACGGGCGGGTTATATCACGAGCCATTATTGAGGCGAGCAAAACGACAAGTAATCCCGCACAGAGCCAGAAGTTACGAGCTTTGTTTGATTGGATTAAGCTGTCCTCTTTTTTCATAATCCGTTCCTGTCAAGCTGCATCATAGTAATAGTTAAAATATCGGCTGTAAAGGCATATCTGGGTAGTTAAAATCGGCGCTGAACGGTAAAATTCGCGTGGCGTGAAGCGTGAAGTGTGATGAGAATAACGAATCGCAGATTCAGTCGCCAGGCAATAGTTTATTGCGTCATATTGTGGATTGTCCTTGTTTCTCTCTTGCCGATGTAGTAAGATAATAAAGCACAAAGAAGGGAACATATCGTGAATGTTGCAGAACGACGCTTGAAACTGCTGCTTCGAGTCGTCGGGATTGTGTGCCTGCCGGCTATTGTGGCTGTTTTTATGCCGCATTCCTGGCTGGTCCGGGGTGTGGAGATTGCCGAGCATGGTACTACCGTGCGGGTGCTTGTCTCCTACCTGGCCCGGCTGGTCTCGGCGTTCTACGTGCTCCTGGGCGGAATGATGGTGGTTTTCTCCACCGACGTACGTCGCTACGCCGGTCCCATCCGCTTCGTCGCTCTGTGGTCTCTGCTGGCGATTGTCGCATTTCTGATTTATGGTGTTCCTGCCCTTGCCAAAGG
>CAZWKM010000294.1:0-3221 GCA_964634165.1 uncultured Pirellulales bacterium
CGTAGGTCGTGAGGTTTGACTCGGTACCCCAGTTGTCCACGATTAGATGAATCAGTCGAATATCCTGAGCTTGCAGTTCGCCCAATATGTCCTGGGATATCCCGGGTTCCAGTCGAGGTTCAAAAAGGAATTGCTCCCTGATATTGTGATGCTCCGGCCGATAGGTTTGAGAATAATAGCTATGAAGAACAATTGGCTCGGTGGTATATCCTTTTATAACGGTTTCGACCCAGCGGGACAAAGGGGCAGTGAAAAAATCCCAGCTTCCGCCGCCTTCCGCTGGTGGCGGTCTGTAGAATGAGGTTGTAACGTTCACGTCATTGGGGCCTTGAAAGAAACGTTCCATCAAAATATCGTCAGGGTGCGGCTGTGGACAACGCCAAAGATGGAGCTCGTTGGTGATAGTTGCCCTTAGGCCGGATGGCGGGTCTGTCGGCCAGACGTGCTGGTACCACGATTGGACAGGCCTATCATAATCAACCTTTAGCCCCAAAACTTTGAACCTGGATTCATCCAGCATAAAGGGGTGATTGCCGAGATCACGAAGTGTCAGCAGAGGATTCTGGGCAGGCGACACCAATGTTGGTATATTCAGGGTTTGCAGTTCGTAATTCCGCGGATTCGACAAATGGTGCATGAGCCATCTGTCGTTTGCATCGGTTCCATTAAAGTCGTGGAAAGCGAAGGGTAACAGTGGCAGTTCCGCGGTGATTGTGCGAATACGATCACCATCTAAATATTCGATATGGGCCTGGGTATAAAAACTTTCCATGAGATTGGGTTCGTCCAGCCAGGAACTTTTTGTCTCAAGCGTCCAGCGTGACTTGAGGCGATGATCGGCGAAAACATCCGTACTATCCATAACCTCGAACTCGCCCGAAAAGATAGAGTATTCCGTCGGTTCATTAATCAAAAATGGCGTGATAGATGGTGTCTCGTTGGGTTGTGGAATTTCGCGAACCTGCTTAATGACCAAGCCGCCTGCCGGCATCACAGCACCGCCGGGTGCAACTTTCTTATATTCCAGGTCGAGCACATACTCGGTCTTGCCGGTGACACTGCTGAATTCGTTGCTGACATCGATGAGCAAGTCGGCCAAGTTGCTATAGTCATTATCCCATTCCATTACCGTCTCGCCCAGCGGCACAAGGTTTGATGAACGCACTAACTTTGGCGTGCCGACACTGCCGGAAGGATAGACCCTGGCAGTAACTTCCTCCGGGATAGAGCCGCCGGCGGGATTGGTAACTGAAACTGCGCTGGCCTGTGTCACCAGGCTAATATACATATTTGCTGCCGTTCCTCTTTTATCTAAGGTGGCTACGCCGTTGCCTAATTCAATTTCATCCGGGAAGGAATGATGTGTTAATATAGCCATACCAACTTCAGCTTCGTTCACATCGTGGCGCAAACGTTCAAGAAAGGCATTGTCATTATAGAAACTGGCCAATACCTTGCGGATTGCTCTGAAGACGCCGCGCTCATTATCGTCGTTTGGGTCACAGATGCACGGCCCATCATCATCGGCGTCGAATTCATCCGCAAGGCAGCCGCTATAGCTTGAGTATAAGCCGGCACCGGTGAACTGCTCACTGTCTTCGACGTTGGTTGAGCTTCTAAAGCGAAGTTTGCTGTTTATATCGAAACCGTACTGGGGATCCAGCAAAATACTTTCGATGGTAATTATCTGCCGGGGCGTGAAGCTGGTAATGCTGGTACTCTTTATAATTTTGCGAATGGCCCGCAAGTCCGCCGACAGTGCCGCCATATCGGTTGGTGGATATGTGGTGTACTTTAAGAGCCGATTGGTGATCTCTTCGTGGAGTGTGCTGCCGGTAATCTTAAACGGAATCATCCACATCGTTGGATCATTTATATCGTCTGTCAGATACATCCCGCCCAAATCGACAGTGTTTAACCCTGCGTTGTATAGCTCTATCCAGTCAGGATAACCACCATTGCCGTCCGGGTCCGGGATGGTGGTCTCGTTATCAGCCATGAATTCATTTATGAATAAACCTTCCGCAGGACCGCCGCTGCCGCTGGAATTTGACCAGCCTGGAGTAGGACTGAGGAAGGGTTGCCAGTGACCATTACCATCAGGATAGCGGCCATAGGAGATATCATCGAACTGAGGACCGAAAGTAAGGCCATCTATCAAAGTAGTTCCATCCGTATCATATAGGCCAACGTACTCACCATCGTTGTCGAGTTTAAAGTTAATGTGTGTCGGCCCCTGTTCTTCATCGTCATCAGCCCAGAAGAGCAGGTACTCGCCGGGGCCAATGGTAACGCTTGCACGAGGGGTGAGTGACTGGTCAAGAAAGTCCTTCCACAAGTCAAATGAAAATGCAACCGCAACAGGTGAATCATCGGGAATAGAGGCCCGCAGTATCCCGAAGTTGGAAGCTTTGCCACCGAAATGGTTGACATCGTTCGGCGTAAGGCCGTCGGTGTTTGCACTATAGCTGCCGTAAGGAGCTATCGGTGAAATATCCAAAAGCGGAGGCTTTTTCAGCTCAAGGATTTCTTCAATCTGCTGGTCGGTCAAAATATCGTTAACATCCATCAGCCTTACGTCATAAGCATCAAATCCATCATCAAAAGCACTAAAAACGATATTATGCCCGATGAGCTGCTGGGCTCGGTTCGCATCCTCAACAATCGCAAGATGAACAAATGGAATCCCATACGTCATGGCAAGAATCGCCACATGCGAACTCGGAGTAGATGGCGACAGTGAGAGAATACCAGCCACGTAGGGAATCTCAGCGGGAACATCGTCTGTCAGCAGAATATCGTTCGGCTCCAGGATACCATTTTGGTATGCGGTGTTAATCTCGTCGGCGCTGAAGAATTTCAACTTGCCCAACGCCCAGCCTTCGGAGTAGCAGGGATTGCCTTCAGCCCATCGTGAAGTGGAACTGATTGGGATGCCCTGACCCTCAAGCCAGTCGCGATTGGCTTCAGCCGTTGCACGCTGTTCATAAGTAGGAAAGTAGAATGCCTGAACATTTGGGTCGGCGATGATACATGCTTTGACTACGTTGAACATATCGCGAATCTCTTCCCTGGTGTAAGCATCCTGGCGAATGAACTGGATGCCATACTCTGCAAAGTCCGGCTCCGAGCCGCTTACAGGCGGCATAATGACCGTACCGAGGGCTGCCAGTTGTCCATCCTCGTACAGAGTAACCGAGTAGTATTGGGTAGCACTCATC
>CAZWKM010000295.1:0-3220 GCA_964634165.1 uncultured Pirellulales bacterium
TGGGTATATGGGTATATGGGTAAATGGGTAATTGTTATTAGTAGAAACCCGGTAGACATTAGGAAAACCTCCTTGGTTCGTGGTTTGTGGTTCGTAGTTCATTAGCGACGTGAATTTCAAATCTCAAATTTCAAATTGTATTGTCTTTCTATAATTGGGCGAATGTGCGCGTTTGAGTCGAAAAAAGTCCTCGATTCTCGATTCCTGATTCTCGTAACTCGTTGTGAGAAAAGGAGATAAGAATTTTTTAGATTTTTCGATTTTAGGTTCCAACTACCCGCAGATTTGATTGAAAATTGGTAAGCCACAGAGGTCACAGAGGACACAGAGATTATTAAATTTAACCACGAAGACACGAAGAACACGAAGAAAGACTAAAAAATAAGTTCATTGTTCGTAGAAATATAGCCATGAATTACACGAATTTGCTTTGTTTTTTGCTTGTTTTTCACCCTGTAGAGTTTATAATCGTATTAGCTTTGGCTGGGGTGCCAAAGGCAGGAAGGTGACTAAATATGCCATTGTATAACACCCATTCCAGTGGGTTTTGCCAAGAAGGTATCGGTGCGCACAGGGTGCACTATAAATATTAACAATTTTTTTAGGAGATAGAGCAATGGGAAGTAAATCAATTCTTGTGGTGGCAATGGTGATTCTGTTTTCAGGCGGCTTTGCCCTTGCTGATTGTCCATCGGCTGACCTTACCGGCGACTGTTTTGTCGATTTTGAGGATTTCGCTCTGATGGCAAATCAGTGGCTTACCGGCGACCCCAATATCCCCGATGGTATGGTATATATACCGTACGGCGGGTTTGAAATGGGAGACCATTTTTCCCCAGAAGGCGATCCCGATGAACTGCCTCTCCACGCGGTATTGATTGATGCGTTCTTTATGAGCAAATGCGAGATAACAAACTCCCAGTACTGTGATTATCTCAATTCTTCATATCCTGCCCAGCTAAAGGTTGCAAGCGGTGTTGTATATGCTTCTTCTGACATCGGAAACAATTACCCTTATTGTGATACTTCAACAAGCAGTTCTTACAGTCAGATTGACTATTCAGGCGGCGTTTTCAGCGTGCGGACCAAGGGTGGCCGGGATATGTCATACGACCCGATGGTCGAGGTGAGCTGGTATGGGGCGGCCAGCTACTGCAATTGGCGAAGCAGCGAGGAAGGTTACGAGAGTTGCTACAACCTTTCAACCTGGGCGTGTGATTTTTCCAAGAAAGGCTATCGACTTGCTACAGAGGCTGAATGGGAATACGCCGCCCGCGGCGGGTTATCTGGCAGACGTTTTCCCTGGGGTGATACCATCAGCCACAGCCAGGCGAATTACCGCAGCGCTTCCTATCCCTATGATGTAAGCCCGACACGTGGAGGTCATCCGCTTTGGTTGGGTGTTTTTCCTTATACATCGCCTGTTGAATTTTTTGATGGTTCTATGAAGTATAAAGCCGACTACAACTGGCCTGGTAGTACCACAAGTTATCAGACAACCAGCGGAGCCAATGGCTACGGCCTTTATGATATGGCAGGTAATGTCTGGGAATGGTGCAATGATTGGCATGCTTCAGATTACTATGGTACAAGCCCGTATGACAATCCCACCGGTCCTGCCAGCGGTACTTATCGTGTTCTCCGCGGCGGCAGTTGGGACTTCGATGCGCGCTGCTGCCGGGTAGCGCTCCGCGTCCTCAACGACCCCGACGCTCGGTACGGCGACCTCGGGTTTCGCATTGTCCTGGACTTAGAATAACCCTTTGCCCTTTTTTTGCTTGACTTACAGCCGGCAGAGTTTATAATCGAGTAGTCTTTGGCCGGTTTGCCAAAGGCAGAGATGTGGGGTGATAAGGACATCTACCACACCCGTTCAGGGGAATTTTACAAGGACGTATCGTTGTGCTATAAAAATCAATCACTTTTTGAAGGGAGAAAAAATGAGAAGTAAATCAATTCTTGTGTTGGCAATGGTAGTTTTGCTTGCAGCTACCCTGTCTGAGGCGTCGCTTTCGGATAGGGGAGGGGGACTCATATACGATGATGTCCTGGACATCACTTGGCTTCAGAATGCCAATTATGCCTATACGTCGGGCTATGATGAAACCGGCAGGATGACATGGGACGAAGCCATTGCGTGGGCAGACCAGTTAGAATATGGCGGTTATGATGACTGGCGTTTGCCTCAAACAATGCCGGTCAATGGTGCAAGCTACGTCTACAACTTGTCACACGTTGGCACAACAGATAAAGGGGAAAATGTCAGTGCACCCGGTTCCGCATATTCTGGTAGTACAGCCAGTGAGATGGCACACATGTATTACAATAGCCTCGGCAACATAGGCGAATACGGCGTTGACGGAACATATAGACCACTTAATTGGGGCTTACAGACCACCGGTCCCTTCGAGAACCTACAAGCATGGTATTACTGGTCCGGTACGGACTATGCTCCCATCGCCGAAGACGCATGGTCTTTCTGGTTTAATTTCGGCTATCAGACCGGTATGTACAAATGGCACGCTTCCGCCGACGAAGACAACAAACTTTATGCTTGGGCCGTACGTGATGGCGATGTTGCCGTTATCCCCGCCCCCTCTGCTATCTTACTCGGCAGCATCGGCGTAGGTTTTGTTACTTGGCTACGCAGACGCAGGACACTGTAAATTTTCTGCTCGGCTTGGGTGCGGTGATGTTGAGAAGAAAACGCTACTAAGCGGCTGAGATAGCCCACAGAATCTCACAGGATAGCTCTCAGATGTGATATTTCAGATGGCAGAGGTGATGGTATCGAGATCGTTGTTCTATGATATTCTTGAACGTATCCGTCAATTGAAAGCCATTCCCATAACTCCAGAGCCTGGATGATGCTGAACATGACTGTAAAAACATGGTTTTCTAACTGCTTTGGTGGTTGCGGTACGTTTCAAAACCAATTATGAGCTGATAAATTCGTATTTTTACGACTATTCTGGCTAAAAAGACTTCGAGTAACAGCGAAAAAGCTTGAATTTTCAAGACAGGTTTGATATTCTATTAGAAATGAGACTTAGCGGTGTAGTTAAGCGTTTAATATGGGAAATGTCAGTTTATAAGGAATGGCCCTGTTTTAAGCCTCATTTTCCGGTTGGGGTTATGGTGATGAAAACAAAAATTTCCTTTGTCATTTTGTTTATGCTGATTTTATCGGCTGTCACAGCCGATTCGTTCGCGGACAATC
>CAZWKM010000296.1:0-3200 GCA_964634165.1 uncultured Pirellulales bacterium
ACCGTTGGGCACAAGGACCCGTATCACTTCGTCCATAGAAACCTTGCCCGCATCCTGCACGACAATCAGGTTGATTAGATTATCCGTGTACGGAAGTATCAATCCCGAATACCGCTCAACAGAGACAGGCCCGTAGATGCCCTGCGCCTGGATATAGCTTCTCGCCTCGGCAACCCTGGCCGGGTCTGCTTCGAGTCCATGAACCGTATAGCGGTCGCTGATGCGCAAGGCCACCGTCAACTTCCCGTCACCACAACCAACGTGCACGATCAGCCCGCCTTTGACACCTGTGGCATCGAGTATTCGTCTGGCCTCTTGCTGTGGTGACGTCTGCCGGGCTCTTGCCGCCAACAAGATGGAGACAATTGCCAAAAGAGAGGCGCACATTATAGA
Organism: uncultured Pirellulales bacterium; assembly: GCA_964634165.1. Classification (GTDB taxonomy): domain Bacteria; phylum Planctomycetota; class Phycisphaerae; order Sedimentisphaerales; family Anaerobacaceae; genus JAUVYQ01. The sequence continues at coordinate 394 of CAZWKM010000296.1, forward strand.
GATTTTGCTTTTTTTCTTCATGAGCACTTATCCTTTCTGTGTGGCACGGCCATCTTGGCCGTGTTTTTCACGGGCTGGAAGCCCGTGCCACTAAGCTCAATTGGTGCGGGGGGATATTATATCAAGAATTTATGCTTTATTGTACTAAAGAAATTCTGCTGCGGCAATTAAACAGTATGGTTTTGCTGCGCTTTTCTCTTTCGCCTTCAATGATTGGCAGGGGTTCCCTTCGAAGTGCCTAAAGTTTGAAGTGCCTAAAGTGCCTAAAATTCAGGAAACTCTGTTCTTACAACTTTAGTTCACTTTAGCCACTTTAGCTCACTTTAGGCACTTTTAATTATTTACGTCGGTCCCAGAGGGTTCCCGCAAGGCGGGGTCCCTCTAACGGGGCCAAACGCGAAAGAATGTGCGTCATCCGGCGCCGCATCGACGGACGTTTGGGGGGCCCAAAAACTGTCTTGGCGCTTTGGTATTTTTGGTTTACGCTATTAGTGCCGGATAGGCAAATTACGCAAGGGAAAGATACCACACATGTAAATGTGTGGAGGGCGAGTCAGAAAAAGGATAGCCCAACAGAAGAGACCCCATACTTACGTATGGGGAATGTTAGGTTTTTTTGTTTCTTTCATAGCAACGGCAAGGCAAATTAGAATGTGAGGTGACAATTATGAGAGTTCTTATCAAAAATTCGAAATTCAGCCGGGGGCGGCTTATCGTTTTGCTTTTCATTGGGCTGTCTTTAACGCTTCCGCGGTCGAGCTGGGCAAAGGTGAAAGCCTGGGAGGGCACCATAACAATTCCCACCTACGGATGGGCGGAAGATGTTAATCCCAAGTTCTGGGCCCTGGAAGGCCAGGTCAAATTTTCGACCACGGTCAAAGGCACCATCGTCTACCCTTATACAATGCAGGACCACCTCTACAGGACCAGGGCGGACCGAACTTACAAAGCCCTATTTCTTGAAAATGAATACCTGAAAATCACCTGCCTGCCCGAGCTGGGCGGCCGTCTCCACTCGGTTTTCGACAAGACCGAAGGTGAGGAAATGTTTCACATCAATAACGTTATCAAACCGAGTATGATAGCGATGCGCGGCGCTTTTATCAGTGGTGGCGTTGAGTGGAACGCTGGCCCACAAGTGCACACTGTTACGATTGTCTCGCCGGTTGATGCACTCATCGGTCGAAATCCGGATGGCTCTGCCTACCTCGAAATCAGTAATCTGGAAAAGAGCCTGCGAACCCACTGGACCGTGCGGGTCACTTTGCATCCGGGTAAGGCATACCTGGACGAGCGCATTCGCATCTTTAATCCCACGGATGCGATAAGTCCATACTACTTCTGGAACTGCACCGCCTTCCCCAACCGAGCCGGCACGCGTTTTATCTATCCTATGACTCTCGGGACGGATCATCACGGAGTCAAATTCTTTTCCTGGCCCATCCACGAAGGCAAGGACCTGTCCTGGTTGAAGAACTACGAGACGTGGGCATCTGTTTTTGCTGTCAACTGCGCGTTCGACTTTTTCGGGGCTTACGATGTGGATATGGACCGTGGGGTCGTGCAAGTGGCCAACCACCACGAACTCAGCGGGAAAAAGGCCTGGACATGGGGAAACTGGGACTTTGGCCTGGTAAGCCAGAAGAACCTGACCGATGAGGATGGCCCATACATTGAGGTCCAGAGCGGGCCGCTGCCGACACAGTCCGACTATGCTATGCTGTTACCGAGACAAGAGGTGTCGTGGCAGGAATGGTGGTATCCCGTCCACGGGCTCGGCGATGGTTTCGAATACGCCACGAAGGACTTGGCCGTTCAGACCACCCGCAAGAATGGTGAGCTCCAATTGCGTATGCTCGCAACGGGTAAATTCCGGGAGGCAATTTGCACCCTTTCCCGGGAAAATCGGGAACTTCTCAAAAAGCGCCTTGACCTCTCTCCCGAGAAGCCCCAGGTAGTGACGCTTTCCCCGGCTCTCCCAGGGAGTCCTTACGGACCGCAGTCGCCCGTCGAGGTAATAATCAAGACAAACCGTGGAGATGTTCTGGCTTCCTTCGTTACCCCTTTGCCGATTCCCAGGGTTTCTGCGCCCGAGCCCTCCAGGTTTGTAGAGAAACCGGATGAGCAGTTCACCGTCGAGGAGAAGTACCGCAAAGGTCTAAAATATGACCTGGCGACAGACCGGAAAAAGGCGCGTGAGTACTATGAAAAAGCTCTGGCGGAAGACGCGCAATATTCGCCTGCGCTGCGGGGCCTTGCGGTGCTCGATATCGAAGCGGGTCTTTACGAAGACGCAGCGGGGCGATTGGAAAAGGCCCTGGACCGCGATGCCGGTGATGGATTGTCGTGGTACTTCTTGGGCGTAAGCCATTTAAGGCTAAGAAACGAAAAGGAAACGCTCAAGTGCGCAAACCAGGCGGCGCGATGCTTTGGGACCGCTTCTCTCGGCTATGACCTGGCTGGTCGTGCTTATATGCGTTTGGGAGATTACACAAAGGCCGTGGAGGTCTTCCGGAAAGCAGTCCGGCTGAATCCGAGGGACACCAGGGTGAAAAATCATTTGTTGCTGGCCCTGTATGCTGCAGAGAGCACCTGGTCGGCATACAAACAGGCCAGAGAAAGAATTGCCCAAAACCCCACCGACTTGGTCCCGAGGGCACTGATGGCGCTGCAAAACAAAAGCCAAATGAAGCCTTTTGTGCGGGAAGCACGGGCTTTCGTCGGCGAAGATGATTTTGAAATGTTGGAGACGAGCCTCGTTTTCGCAGAGCTGGGACTGGTGGATGAAGCGGCCAGACTGCTTTCGG
>CAZWKM010000297.1:0-3191 GCA_964634165.1 uncultured Pirellulales bacterium
GCACGATTGCCGCAAACAGGTAATATTTTAGTCCCGTCGAGCGATGGGAAAGGATATGTGCAGTCGCATGTTCCAGTTGTTCCTGAGATATCCCCAATTTATTAAGTGGTTTGTTCTTCGGCGTGTCCAGTGGCAAGTCAAGCTCACGTGCCAGACCCTTGCCGGTGACACTCAGTTTTGGGGCAATTTCCCGGATACTCATATTAACCGTGAATTGGTTTCATGCCTGACCGGGTGTATCAGGTTCGCGTAATATGCCAAGGGCGCTCATCAAAAGCGCCGCTACTACGCTCACCATAAACCACATTTTTTGTCGTGGCGATAGTTTTGCCAGATATGTATAGTCCATTGTATTGAACCTCTAATTCTATCAACCGGGATTTCGTATGTGTACCTGCTCAGTGAAGTATGGGCGGTTCGCGGACCGCCCATATCGATACAGACAGGCGAAATCCAAAGTCAACAATAGTTAATACGCCTACTGTGTTGACAAATCAAACGACGAGATGTAATCGCCATATTTAGCCTGAGCATTTTTCAGGCGTTTGCGAACTTCGGCAAAGGTGTCAAAGAGAATCTGAGGCGTGTCGGAGACCTTTTCCTTGTAAATTTTCTCAACACGGTCGAGCTTGGCGAAGTTTTCCGGTATGCGAATTGTGAACTGCCGGACATAGTCGGCCTTTGCATATTCCGTATCAAGATGGTCTTCGAACAGCTTTGCCAAATCTTCGTATTTCGGTATCAGGCCGGTCGGCGTTTCGAGAGCATCGACGTCGCCGTTTACGCGAAGTTCCGCCCATAAAATCCAGACTTTCTTATCGGCCATACCGTTTAAGTATTTGCCGTTTTTGTCCCTGAGGAAATAATTGACCAAGAAAATCGATGGCGGGTTCTCGATATCATTTGCAAAATCCAGATTGATTTGGATGTATCGGCCGAGCGGAATTGAGAGGAAATCGAGATTCGACATTAAATTGAAGGTCCTGACGCCCTCTTTGCCGAGCGTTGCAGCGGTGGTTTCTGATTCGAGGGCGGCACCTTTTAGTATGATGCCCTCGGTCCAGCTCAAGGCCTGCTCGACGGGGACCCAGGTGTCACTGTCGCGTCCGCCGTAAATGATGCCGCCGATGGGCACACCTTCCGGGTCATCGAGCAACGGGTCACGATTTCTGAGGTCCGGGATATTCAGGCAATAGCGAGCATTTTTGTGCGAGGCGGTAATTTCGTTACCTTTTGAGTCGGTTTTGCCTTTGTGCCATTTGCCGGAATGGTTGATTCCCTCGGCTGGCAATTCGCAGCCCATATTGAGCCAATGCGGTCTGTTTTCACTACCAATCAAGACGTTGGAGAAAATGACCTCAAGCGGACTTGTAAGCGCCTCGTAAATAATGGGGTCGTCTTTTGTGTTGACGTCACGAATGATGCCGAAAATGCCTTTTTCGACATTTACGCAGCGGACTCGGCTGTTCTTTTTGCGCAGGTAAGCGATGTCATCACCGATGATGGTTTGTCCGGGCAGCATTGAAGTTGAGGTTTTTCCACAGGCCGACGGGAATGCGCCGGCAAAGTAAGTTACTCGGCCGGCCGGGCCGTGGGCGCCCATAACAAACATATGCTCTGCGAGCCAGCCTTCGCTTGAGGCCTTGTTGATGGCCAATCGCAGGGCCAATTTTTTGAGGCCTATAGTATTGCCGCCGTATTGGGTGTTGACGCTGTAAACCAGGTCCTCTTCGAGGTCGATGTAAATTCGGCGTTTGTCGATGTTTTTGCTGACGGCGTTTTCAAGCTCGCCTTCGGAATGGATGAATCTAAAGAAATCCGGAGATGAGCCAAATTTTTTGAATTGCTCGTACCCGGGCCGGTAGAGAATACTTTCGCTGTGGGCGACGTAAGGTGAATCCGTTATCTGAACGCAGGGGATAGAGAAGTCTGAATCGGTTGGGCCCAGGCACCAGAAGCAAATCAGCATTTCCCGGTCAGCCATTGAATCTGTAAGATATGAGCGAACCTCTTCGACGCCAGCGGACTTATCGATGGAATTTAGACTCTCGCCCAACTCCGAGCCGGGCGGCAGTAGATATTTTGTTTGGGCTTTATCGCGGGCCTGGTCGTAGTATCCGTCGAAATGACAGGTATGACCGGGGACGTTGAGAGGAATTTCTTCGCCGGTTTTTATTGCGAGGTCGCGAATATAAGCTCTGTCTGCAGGCGAATCGGTGCAGACAAAGACCGAGGCCGGGCGGGCAAGCTCAATCGCATCGGTGATGAAATCGTGCATCTTCGAGTTGTCCAGAGCGATGAGCTTGTTGTAATTTTCCGTTGTCAGTTTTTCCTTCAATAATTCGTTTACATTGTTCATCTACGATTGTTACCTCCATTAGTTTTGAATTAAGTCCAAAAAAGCCACGGGATTGTAACTGTGGAGCCAGCCGGCGTCAACCCCATTAGAAATTTTATATGAGATGGGAACGGAACAATAAGGACCTCTCAATCAATAACTGTGGGGCGTCCGCGCTCACCGACTTTTTTGAAGTGGGCCAGCGCACTTTCCCGGTCGGCGAAGTCTTTCTCCGTGAACAAGAGGGTGGTTGCTCCGATGCGGATTTGGTCGCCGTCGGCCAGGATGGTCTCGTCGTGGATTTTTCGACCGTTGATGAAGACGCCGTGTTTGCTTTTCATATCGAGCGCGCAATATCGGTCCCCGTCTTTGTCGAAATGGATCTGCACGTGCTTACGGGAAACGTGCTCATCAAGTATCTGGATTGGAAGGGCCTCATCCCTGCCGATGACATTCGTGCGACGACCGAGTGGGTAATAGTCGCCTTTGTTGGTTCCTGATATTACAATGATAGAAGCCATTACAACTCCTTGCGGTAAACACTTACGTATGTATCAGCAAATCCACAATTGTCTTTACATAATATCGATTGGTGGGTATAGTATTGGCCATTCACAGCAGAGTCAATGCTTTTTTGGGAGGAATTTTGAGATTGCTTCGCTTCGCTCGCAATGACCGCGAGGAATATCCAATATCGAACAAGGAATAACGAATAATGAAGGGAGAAGACGGAGGATAGAGGACGGATTTCGTCACCGTGCCGGCGACGGCCAAACAAACCCCCGGCAGAACCGAGAAATACGAAATACGAGGTATGCCTTAAACAGTTTGCAACTGGCGCTGCGCCTGCAGG
>CAZWKM010000298.1:0-1070 GCA_964634165.1 uncultured Pirellulales bacterium
CGGCGAAGCAGAGGGGTGAGCCGCTGGAGCATATTTTGTTTTACGGCCCGCCCGGCCTTGGCAAAACAACGCTGGCCAATGTCGTGGCAAACGAGATGGGGGCGAGGATACGGTGCTCATCGGGGCCGGCTATGGTAAAACAGGGCGACGTGATGGGCCTTTTGAGCAATATAAATACCGGCGATGTACTTTTTATTGATGAGGTTCACCGGCTCAGTACGCCGGTCGAAGAGTTTATTTATCCGGCGATGGAAGAATTCAAGGTTGACTTTACCGTTGACAGCGGCCTGCACGCAAAGACGATAAATTTTCCGCTGAAGCGTTTTACTTTGGTTGGCGCGACGACACGGGCGGGCCTCTTGAGCGCTCCACTTCGCAGCCGGTTCGGGATGCTGTATCACCTGAACTTTTACAGCAGCGAAGAGCTGACAGCAATTCTGGTCAGGTCGGCAGAGCTATTACAATTGCAGTGCGATGATGGGACGCTGGAATTGATTGCGAGTCGGTCCCGCGGCACGCCGCGAGTTGCGAATCGGTTGTTAAAGCGAGTGCGGGACTACGCACAGGTAAAAGGCACAGGGGTGCTCAGTACTGATATTGTTGAAAATGCTCTTAAGATGGAGCAGATTGATTCGTTGGGGCTGGATGAATTAGACAGAGCTGTTCTGCGTGCGTTGGTAAACGTCTATGATGGAGGGCCGGCCGGTATTGACGCGATTGCGGCGACACTCGGCGAAGAGAGGGACACGCTTGAAGATGTGGTCGAGCCGTATCTCTTGCAAATAGGTTTTTTACGTCGAACCAAGCGAGGCAGAGAGGTTACCCAGGCGGCCTGCCGGCATTTGGGGCTCAAGTTCCATAAAAAGAAACGTGACTCCGGGCAGTCCGAGCTGTTTGAACAAGGCGGGCAGTAAACTCATAAGGTGTGAATAAGTGCGCCGGCGACAAGAATGGAGCTTGATAAGAACTATGGAAGATGAAATCTGCGAAAACTGCGGTGGAATCATAAGCGTTTTTGACCAGGCCTTTGTATATCAAGGCCGTGTTGTTTGCGAGAAATGCGACAAAAA
>CAZWKM010000298.1:1170-3181 GCA_964634165.1 uncultured Pirellulales bacterium
GGCCCGGTTAAAATCGAGCAGGCCCTTGACATATCCAAACCACCGACTCCGAAACCTTTACCTCATAATCGCAAACGCTTAAGAATAACAAGGTCGATGATTCTCTGGCTTTTACTTGCCGGCTGGAGTTTGTTGTGTCTGTTCTTAATCTTTTATGTACCCGGGCGTTACCAGGCCAAATTGAAAGGCACTGCCTTCGGCGTTGAATGCCTGATAGTATCTTTTATGGTTCTCTGGTTTCTGGGAGCGTTGGTGTTGTTTATAGCAACCATCTTTACTCAAAAGGACGAAAAATTAAAGCCAGGCTAAAAAAGCTAAAACTTTGAGGTTCCTAAAATATTCTTTGCCATTTTGGGCGCTTTTCAACTTCCAATTTTCGAGATGACGTTAGGAAACACACGTCCGCCAAAACACTGCGGTTGTCGATGTCCGGCTCTCGCATTTCATCCCAGATTCTGTATAGTAAACGATTGACAGCCGTGGTAAGAGCCCTATAATACGAAATAATCGGTATTTTACACAAGTATACAGGTACCTAATTATTGTGATAACAAAAGAAGAAATCCTCAAATCGCTTGCTAAAGACAAACCAGAACTGCAGAGACAGTTTAAGGTCAGCAGGCTGGCGCTATTCGGGTCGTATGCCAGAGGCGAACAGAGGCCGGACAGTGATGTGGATATCCTTGTCGAGGTCGACCCCTCTATAGGCCTGGAGTTTGTAACCCTCGCAGAAAGATTTGAGAAACTGCTTGGGACATCTGTTGACCTGGTGTCGATACGAGCTGTTACTGCCAAAGCGATGAAATTCATCGAGCCGGAACTGATTTATGTCTAAAAGACCCGTTGATTTATTGCTGGACGATATTTGTGAAGCGATCGACAGAATCGAGCAATATATAAGCGGTATGTCGTTTGATGTTTTTTCAAAGGACCGCAAGTCCGTAGATGCGGTAGTTAGGAACCTTGAGATTATAGGAGAAGCTTCGAATCGACTGCCGGCTGACTTCAAAGATAGTCACCCGCAGATAGAGTGGCACAAAGTCGTAGGGCTGCGGCACCGGATAGTCCATGAATATTTCGGTATAGACCTTCAGATTGTCTGGCAAATCCTGCAAAAAGATTTGCCTTCTTTGCGGCAGGCCATATCACAAATTCGCGGTTAGGAATTCAAGGGGTCGTGGCAGCCTTCCTTTATGAGACATTCAAGCTTTGTTCCCTGCACAAAGAATCACGAGCCACGAGTTATGTGCTTTGCCATTTTGGGCGGGCGGTGGAGAAGTTCGGTGAAGTGGTAAATTAAGACCTTCTCAATTCCATTCAGCGTTTTTTCATCCGATTCGGCAATCATTTTCAAATTTGTCAGACAATTTGCAGCGTTTCCGGTCAGTCTGACTTTGTCCGGAAAACTCGCCTCGCAATCTCTGCAAACCAGGCCATTGGCCGAACTGCTGAAATAAACTTCAGACCAACTCGTTTCGTCCTTCGTCTCTCGTCCCTCGTCCCTCGTCCCTCGTATCTCGTATCTCGTTTTGCAATTCGTACAGTAACTTAAAATCGGCTGTAATCCGACTTCTTTGAGCAAAGCTAACTGGAATAATATCAGTAATGAAAGCGTCGCTCGTCGTTCGTCGTTCGTCGCTCGTCGCTCGTTGGCGTTTTGTAAAAACTGCAAAAAGCTGTCAAAAAGCTCCGGGTGCGGGTCGTAATCATTTGTCAAATTATTTACCAGTTCGGCACCAAAGAGACAACAGTTCAAAGCGAAAAGGTTGTCGCGCAGATATGTAAAGCCGGGCTGCTGCTCGAACTCAGTCAGGATGGCAAGCTTTTCTTTGTTTGAATCAGAGAAAACGATTTTGCCGAAGGAGAGCATTTCGATGGTGCCGTCGAATGCTGATTTGGGCCGTTTAGAGCCCTTGGCAATGGCGCTGATTTTGCCGGCTGCTCTGGTAAAAAATGTTACTATCTGGGATGTTTCAGAGAAATCGAGAGCGCGTATGCAAATAGCCAGGTC
>CAZWKM010000299.1:0-3180 GCA_964634165.1 uncultured Pirellulales bacterium
CTGTATCTCATATAGCTCATCCCGCCCTGATACATAAGGTCAACTATCAGTTTCACCTCGTGCATACATTCGAAATAGGCGATTTCAGGCTGATATCCCGCTTCGACCAGCGTCTGGAAACCGGCCTTGATAAGCGACGTAAGGCCGCCGCAGAGAATGCACTGCTCACCAAACAGGTCGGTTTCAGTCTCTTCCTTGTACGTGGTTTCGATAACACCTGCTCTGGCGCCGCCGATTCCGTTCGCCCAGGCGAGGGCAATCTGCTTTGCGTCGCCGGTTGCATCCTGATGGACAGCTACGAGGTTCGGCACGCCGCCGCCTTTTTCAAACTCACTACGAACCAGATGCCCAGGGCCCTTCGGAGCAATCATCACAACGTTAACATCGTCCAGCGGCACAATATACTTAAAATGAATATTAAAGCCGTGACAGAAACCAAGCGTCTGACCGGCTACCAAATTGGGCCCGATTGACTCTTTGTAAACTTTTGCCTGAACTTCATCCGGCACGGTTACGATAATCAGCGTCGCACCATCCATAGCAGTTTTTATATCCACCGGCGTAAAACCGTGCTCCTGCGCAAATTTAAAGTTGTCCGTCCCTTCCAGCTCAGCCACGGCCACTTCTATGCCGCTATCGCGCAAATTCAAACTGTGCGCATGGCCTTGACTGCCATAACCGATAATCGCAACCTTCTTACCCTTTAACGCATCTATCGGGGCATCCTTTTCGTAATAAATTTTTAGCGCCATAGCTTCAACTCTCCTTATTTTCTAAATGAAGACTATTATTTTGCATCTTTCTCGTCTCTGAAAGCGAACTTTAACATTATATTAAAAGCTTTCTGTCAGGCAAGGAATTTATATGCGTGCGAATCTCGTATTGCGTGTATCGCACGACGAATTCGGTCTATGGCTCTGTTTTTGCCTGCCGGGGCATTGCGATTGTTCCGGTTCTGGCCACGCTTTTAATACCATAAGGCTTGCATACATTGATGAAAGCCTCGATCTTGGCCTCAGGCCCGCTGACTTCGACCATAACAAACTTTGGGCCGATATCCACAACTTTTCCCTTAAACGTTTCTATCAGCGATAAGATTTCAGGCCGTTTGTCCGACGGGGCCGAAATCGCTATAAGCATCAAATCGCGGGCTACCAGCGGCTGACCAAAAAAATCCTGAACCTTAACAACAGGAACAACCTTGGCTAATTGTTTTCGAACCTGCTCAACAACCCTGTCATCGCCGATAACAACTATCGTCATCCGGCTCAAGTCCGGGTCCTCGGTTCGGCCAACAACAAGCGAATCAATATTAAACGCCCGGGCGGCAAACATCCCGGCAACATGGGCCAGAACGCCAGGCTTGTTTTCAACCAGTGCACTTATTATATGCTTCATTTTTCATACCACTTTCTAATCTCAAAATAGAATGATTAACCGCAGAGACCGCCGAGAGCGCCGAGCAAGACCAGAATAGAAGGAAAGAAAAACCACAAGTTGTGCATAATGAAATATCAAAAATCTCTGCGTCCTCTGCGAACTCGGCGGTAAAACTCAGATTAACCTTTCCAATATATCAAGCCCGTCCATCTCACTTAGACTTTTGCCGGCCGCAACCATCGGCCAAACATTTTCTTCCCGCTCGATTCTAAAGTCAACAACGCAGGGCTGCTTTTCAGCCAGCATCGCCTTGATTGCCCTGGGGACATCAGCTTTCTTATCGACAGTTATCCCGACCGCGCCAAGGGCCTCTGCCACCTTCGCATAATCGGGATTGGACAGGTAGCTCTTGGAATAACGCTTATTATAGAAAAGCTCCTGCCACTGCCGAACCATTCCCATATATCCGTTGTTCAAAATACAAACCTTTATCGGCAGCTTGTTCTCAACAGCCGTGCGAAGCTCCGTCATAGTCATATTAAAACTATGGTCACCGTCAATATCAATAACGGTCTCTGTCGGTCTGGCTACCTGAGCACCTATGGCGGCCGGCAGACCATAGCCCATTGTGCCAAGTCCGCCGGAACTGATAAGCTGTCTGGGCCTGCTGAAGCGATAAAACTGAGCGGCCCACATCTGATTCTGGCCAACGCCCGTAGTTATAATCGCTTTGCCGTCGGTTTGACTGCAAAGTTCCTCAACGACATACTGCGGCTTAATCGCCGATGAATTCCTGTCATAATTAAATGGAAACTTAGCTTTCCAATCGGCAATTTTCTTAAACCACCTTTTTCTCTCGCGAAATTCTATTTCCTTAACCAGTTCAGCCAGAATGACTTTTGCATCCCCCACAACTGGAATATCAACGTGAACGTTCTTCGATATACTGGCCGGGTCAATATCAATATGGATTACCGTTGCATTCGGAGCGAATTCCTTAATCTTGCCGGTAACTCTATCATCGAAGCGAGCACCTACGGCAATCAACAAATCGCATTCCTGCACGGCATAATTAGCATAGGCGGCCCCGTGCATTCCGAGCATATCCAGCGATTCGGGCCTGCTCTGGTCGTAACTTCCCAGCCCCAAAAGTGTCATTGTTACGGGTAGATGCGCGCCCTCGGCCAACGTTCTTAATTCTTCGCTTGCGTTCGCGCTAATGACCCCGCCGCCAACATAAAGTACCGGCTGCTCCGATTTGTTTATCGCTTCAGCAGCCATTGATATTTGTCTGGCGTGGCCTTTGGTCCGGACCCGATAACCGGGCAGCTTCATCTCCACCGGCCCATCGTTACTACACCTGGCGACCGCAACATCAACCGGTAAATCGACCAGCACCGGTCCCGGCCGACCGGTCGAAGCAATATAAAATGCTTCCCGAATCGTCCTCGCCAGGTCGCCGACATCCTTGACAATACAGTTGTACTTTGTAATCGGACGGGTAATGCCGGTAGTGTCGGCCTCCTGAAATGCGTCATTTCCGATAAGCTCTGTGCGAACCTGCCCGGTAAGGGCAATCACCGGCACCGAATCCATCATCGCCGTAGCAAGACCGGTAACCAAATTGCACGCACCGGGCCCGCTGGTCGCAACAACAACGCCGACTTTTCCACTGGCGCGTGCATATGCATCAGCCATATGGCAGCCGCCCTGCTCATGACGCGGAATTATAAAATTAATCGGCGCATCGTATAATCTGTCAAACAAAGGCAGCACCACGCCGCCGGTATAGCCGAACAT
>CAZWKM010000300.1:0-3167 GCA_964634165.1 uncultured Pirellulales bacterium
ATATCGACAAGCTCTTGCGCTGATTCAGCCGGCTCGTCCTGCTTTGCAACAGTAATATTGCTTCCCTCAATGTTATCCGTACCGCCGGTACTCTCTTTATCGGCTTTATCTGATTCCTTATCTGAGACTTTTGGCCGGAAGATGTTGTAAATGCAAACTTCATCATTAGCAAAAACCCACTCCTCCGGACTTTTTATGAGAACATTCTTACTAAGTACACATCTGTAATTGTTACCTCCCGTTTGTTCGCCTGGTCCTGTGCTCTCCGTTGGTAACGGCTTTGTTTTTTGAGAGTCGTCAGCCACAGCAGGTTCGTCCGGCTGCTGTGTTTCGGTCCGGCTGCCGGTATCGGCCGGCCTGTCAACGTCCGTCCGGCCCGCTGAAAACAACCCCGTCTCCACCGGAACCTTTGCATGCAAACTCTCCAGATGAGGTATTCTAAGAAATTCAAGGCGGTCAAGCTCCTCATTATAGATAAGCTCCGCTCCCCTGCCGAGCATCTGAACATCCTCGGAAACGAATTTGACCGGCCCCGCGGTCGAAAATTGCGATTTCTCGCTGATAAAATCGACATCGTCAAGATAAATAAAACTTTCTTTGATGGTGCTGCCGTTTTCAGGCAAAACGTGGATGACTACCTTTTCGGTAAGTGTTACGTCCTTCAGGCTGGGCCTGCCCCCAACGGTTTCGACTTGAACCCTCCCTTTATCAGACGTGATGTAACATTTAAAACTGCGCCGAAAAATATTCATATACGGCTTTTCAATATCCCATTCCTCCCCTGTATCGTGAAGAAGTTCTTCGTATCCCCATACCCTTATAACTTCTTTAGTCTCTTTGTCCAAATCTATGATTTTGGCCTTTATCATAACCTCGACATCAACATCGCCAATCCTCCCACCTTCTCCGCCTAATCCACCAATGTTGCTGTCGGCAACAGTGCCGGTAAATTTTTCCCCCGCATCACTCTCAATCGGAGGCGTTTTGCTTATCAGGTTATAGAGCAGATATATTGCAAGCACGGCCCCCAACGAAATAAGCCATACATAGAATTTTCGTGCGCCAAAGCCCATAGCAACCCTATTTCGCCGTTACGGCAAATATCTCTTCATAAGCTTCTGCCATCTGCCGGTATTTTTCAGGATGTATTCTATTACCTCCCGCACAGCTCCGCTGCCGCCGCGACGAGCGGTTACATAATCGGCATATTGCTTAACTTCATCAACCGCATTGGCAACAGCTACTCCAAACCCAACGTATCGAATCGGCGGCAAATCCGTCAAGTCATCACCAATATAGGCAACCCTGTCCGACGAAAGACCCAGTTGCTCAAGAAGTTTTTCGAGTGCCGACAGTTTATCGTAACAATTCTGAACACAATAGTCTATCTCAAGCTGCTCAGCCCGGCACTTTGTCGGCTCCGACTCCCTGCCGCTCAAAAAGGCGACCTTTAGCCCGGCCCTTTGCCACATCCGAATCCCGTGACCATCGAGCGAATTGAAAAACTTGCTTTCGCTGCCGTCCCCATTGATTATTATAGTTCCGTCCGTCAAAACACCGTCAACATCCATAGCCAGCATTTGTATGTCCGCAAGGTCTGCCATAGTAATATCAAAATCGATTCTCGATACTAGTGCCGTTTCTAAAAAGTTAGTGTAACATTTCTTACATACCGTCATTCCGACCGAAGGCACGCGTTTGTCGTGACGAAGCGGAGGAATCTATTGAAACATCTTCGCCGAACGCGAACCAAAAAGTTGAACTTATTTATTGGAAACGGCACTAGATTCTCGTTTTATGACCACCATCCACTGACCTAGTGAAATTGGACATCATCTTACCAAGGTGGTCGTACTCTTCGCAAAAATACCCGTACTTTTCTGTATCCCTCAGTGATTTAGTTTCATATAGAGTATCCAAGTGGTCTCGGGTCTCATCACAAGACGCTATAGAATAAGTAAGGAATTTGATGAACTCTTGTTTATATCTACGTCTTCCAAAACCTTCAACTATATTACTTTTAACTGATTTGCTCGATTTTCTTATTTGGTTTCCTTCCTCATACAACTCAAACTTAGGCAGCTTTAAACTCATCTTGTGAATCTCTATAGCCAATTTATGGGCCTTCTTGTAAATGTCCAGATCTCTATAACTCTGATATGCCACAGGTCTTCTCCTTCTACGAGCATCGAGTATCGAGCATCCAGTATCGAGTATCCGTTTTATTCAGCCAACCACTTTTATCGTTACAATATCCTGCACATCGATTACGCCAACAGGCCTGTTGTCGCCGTCAACAACCGGCAGCTCGTCAATCCTGTATTTATGGAAGATAGCTGCTGCCTCTGCAGCAAGGGCATCGGCCCTTACTTTTTTGCAGTTAGTTGTCATAACATCACCGGCTTTGAGCTCAAAAGCGTGGTGCCCTTCTTTTGTTATCAAGCGTCGAAGGTCCGCATCGGTAACTATCCCGTCTAATTTGCCGTCTTTATCGACAATCATTACAGCTCCGTGGCGCTTTACGTCGCTGGTTTTTCCAAGCAATTCCCTTATCGTATCAGTAACTTCTGCAATGGGTAATTTTTCGCCCGGCTTGAACATCATTGACTGCTCAATCGTCATCAACTCTGCGCCGAGGGAACCGCCAGGATGAAATCTGACATAATCCTCAACACTAAAATTGCGTGCCTTCATAACGGTAAAGGCAAGGGCATCGCCAATAGCCAGCATACAGGTAGTAGAAACACTCGGGGCAACACCAAGCGGACAAACCTCAGACATTTTGCCCATACAAAGCACCACGTCGGCGTGCCTGCTCAGAGTCGAGTCTCTGTCGCCGGTTATTGCTATCAGTTTAATCTCCGATTGCTTGACCAGATTTATCAGCCGGATAACCTCATCTGTTTCGCCGCGGAAACTAAGAACAATCACTATATCGTTTTTGCGCAACCTGCCCAGGTCACCGTGCACGGCTTCAACGGGATGAAGGAAATGGCTCGGCGTGCCGGTCGATGCCAGAGTTGCGCTTATCTTTTGCCCGATGATGCCCGCTTTGCCGATGCCGCTTACTATACACGAGCCGCTGCAGTTATAAATCATCTCGGCAGCTTTAGCAAAAGACGCATCAACAATCGGCGTAATAGAGCTTATCGCATCCGCTTCCGCTT
>CAZWKM010000301.1:0-3144 GCA_964634165.1 uncultured Pirellulales bacterium
GCTGAGAGAAGATGACATCCAGGCCCTGGCAGATAGAACTTAACCGGGCTTCGCCGACAGCGTGGCTTGTTATCTGGCAGAGAATTTCTGGACGATGGCTGGAAAGGTGGTGTTGTGCGACGGAGAAGATTATGAGAATGCCCTGGCGGCTTCGGCGCTGGCGGCCCGGCTGAAAGTCCCGCTGCTTTACTTCGACGAATCCGCCGGGCTTTCCGGTGCGGCTCTGACGGTTATTGGAAATCTAAACGCAGCGTCGGCTTTGCTGGTTGGTCAGAACGCCATCGTAGTTTCCCAGATGAACACCACGGGGATATCCACGACTTCATTAGCCGATGCGGATGAAGTGCTCGCATGGATGCTCACTAATGGTCTGGACGTTGATTATTTCGCCTATACAAATCCGGGGGACAGATATAATAGCATTGTGACGAAGTTGTCGCTTGCAGCACCGATGCTGGCGGCCGCAAGAGGCGGGGCTGTTATTCCGAGTGCCTATGAGACAGAATGGAAGAGACCTTTCACTCATAGTGGTGATACAATAATCCGGCCAGCCGGTGCTCCATCAGCCGATAGTTGGCTTCTGGGAACTATGACACCTGTTACAAACAGCTACAATTATGTGATTGCAGTACAAGAGGACAAATATGAGACGGTCAACTTCGACTTCAATAACAATGGCGATTATGGGGATGGGGGAGAAGGACCATTCAACTACGGGCTTGAAGTCAATATCGATGGAAAACTGTATGCGGTTCATGTCGGTAAACCTGGAAGGTGCAATACTACCGGAAGCGTCAAACTTACCTATCCGTGTCCAACACTAATGCGAAATGAGCTTGCGAGGTATTACGACACGCTCGGGCATTATCCTGAATATCTGGGAATAGTCGGTATGTTTGACGCAATACCTTTTGGTTCGGTATCTGATTATACATATACATGCAGCGAAATGGTGCCTACGGATAACTTATTGGCTGACGCCGACGATGATATATTTGCTGACATATCAGTTGGCCGAATCATAGGTCAAAACCTGTGTTATGGTACTCTGTTGGTTGCTCGGTCGGTCACTTACGACGACCTGATCGACCCAAGCTGGGCGGGGAAAATGCTCTCCCTTGGCGGTGAAGCCAACAGGACCAGACTCGGCACAAAACAGCTTGAAAATGTGGGTTTTGACCCGCCCGTTGAATTCCTGGGCAAAGAACCATTTGAGCAAGCTGACCTTCTGTTAATGCAAAATCGAGCCGTCATTACACATTCACATCACTCTGATGAGGGTGGCTGGGGACATGGGCCTGGTTTTAATTATGCTCAACAAAAGGTCTTTTTAAACGTCTTGCTGGCGCCTTGTATAGCTGAAACCAGCGGGTGCCTCAGCGGAGGCATTGATATGACCTTCTACCCGTGGGAAAAGCTGATTGTGCCGCAATTTTTTAGAAAGGGAGCTATCGCATATTTGGGTACCTCTCGAGAGGCAACCGCATGTTACGCTGTGATTAAAAGTGAATTCTGGAATGGCATAGCAAGGGGAGACACTCTTGGGCAAGCCTGGAGAAGAGCCCAGATAACTTCTCATTGCTCAGCTTTGGCTAATGTAGCAGGAGGAAACTATTACAATAATGGCGTAAGATATATGGCTATACTCTATGGCGATCCTGCACTTAAGCCTTATATCCCATCAGGGCCGACAGATGATTTTGCCCATGTCGAGGCGACAGGGAATACACTTACGGCAGTGTCTCCGGCGTTGTGGCACGATGAATGGGATTTCTGGTACGAACATCCACCGACACCGGAGTTTCGGCACTACCATGATTACTATGGTCCCGGAATATATCATGAGTACTGGGACATGGGAGCAAATTATTTAGCCGAGTGGAGAACCTACCAGCACGTCAACGCTCTAACCCAGTTGACGTCGGTTCCGTCGCCGCTGGGTTGGACGGGTAATTTCTTTATCGACGAACACCGCGACAGCAGCAGAAGCCTCTACTGGCGAGTGCGGTTTATGGAGTATGACAGAGAAACAGGCAATATACTCCAGCAAGCAGACCATATCGACTATGAAGTAATATGGTATCCGGTTGGCGACCTGAACCTTGATAGCTACGTGGGTATTGTGGATTTATCGCTGTTGCTCAGGCATTGGTTGGACGGCGGCTGCAATTCCGAAAACGAATGGTGCAGTAAGGCGGATCTAGACCATAGTGGCCGGGTTGATTTGGTTGACTACGCCCTTCTGGCCAATAATTGGTGCCCCAGAGAAATACACACTGAGCCGGGCCTGGTGGCGTACTGGAAGCTGGACGATGGCGTTGGTAACATCGCTACCGACGCAACCGGCAACTACGATGGAACCCTGAACGGAGCAAGTTGGACCGACGGCATCATCGGCGGCGCGCTGCAGTTCGATGGGTCGAATGACTATGTGAATTGCGGCACCGGGCCAACACCGACGACCGAAGATCTGACCTTAGCCTGGTGGATGGTGGACAACTACGGCAGTTGGTGCACGATACTGGATAAATCGGCCGAGTCCAGCAGCCGCGGTTACAATATCCTGTTGCGACCTTCGGGTGAGGACAGCCCTCTGCGGTTTCGGATAGGAGGCTGGCAGGCTTACGGTGGCTGGGACGGTGAGTGCCGTGTTCCCCAGGAGGCATATAGCGATGGCACGTGGGTGCACGTCGCCTGTACTTATGACAGCGCTACCGATACGGCGACGATCTACATTAATGGAGAGGTGGCGGAAAACGGCTCTTACAATCCAAAAGTCGGGGCTGCCAGTCACTGTGACGGTGTGAACAACCCTGATGAGGTGCTCTACATCGGCGGCGGTCAGGAGTCTTTCGGCGGTATAGTGGACGACGTACGCATCTATGATCGCGCCTTGAGCATAGATGAGATCAATCAACTATATACCCTGAAATAGATCACTGGACACTCAAATATGATACGCCCGAAGGCCCTCACGAAATCTCTGCAACAGTTGATGTTGTTTAGCCAATGGGCGACAGGATGGAGGTTTATTTCACAAGCACCCACAAAAAAGAAACACGCCTGGCAGGACTCGAACCTGCGACCTTCGGTTCCGTAGACCGACGCTCTATCCAATTGAGCTACAGGCGCTTCAATGTTTAA
>CAZWKM010000302.1:0-3140 GCA_964634165.1 uncultured Pirellulales bacterium
TATAACCCAGTACCTCTTTCAAGTTCTTGGAACTCTGGCTTTATTTTATGGGCCGGCAGCAGTAATTTTTGCTGTTGTGCATCTGACCCCGAGAACAGGCTTCTTTCGCAGGCGGCTGGATAGTTTGACACTTAGAATTCCTGTTTTGGGCCGGGCTGTCCGACAGCTTGCACTAAGTCGGTACTGCCACTTATTTTACATGCTCTTCAAAGGAGGATTGCCTATTGTGCAATGCGCAAAAAAAGCATCTGAGCATACAGGCAATATTCTTATCGCAAATATGCTATCGGGTGGTGCTAGTAGCGCCATTGCTGGAAATCCAGTTTCTGACGGGTTTTCTCAGGAGTTGCCTAAGGATTTTATAGATAGTTGGCAAATTGGCGAACAAACCGGAGAATTAGACAATGTTGTCAGACATTTAGCAAAAACCAGCACTGAAATGTCAGAGAGGGTTTTTATCGAGTTGGGTAAATGGATACCAAAGCTAGTTTATTTCCTTGTTTGCCTTTATATAATTGCAAGTATTTTCAAGAATTTTGCTATGCTTCGATAGATGTGCCGGAAAATGATGCTGATTTCTCACAGTTTTCCACGATAACCATAGACACAATGAACTTGCAATCGCGGAATTAAATTGACAAGTGATTTACCT
The DNA here is from genome assembly GCA_964634165.1 of uncultured Pirellulales bacterium. Taxonomy (GTDB): domain Bacteria; phylum Planctomycetota; class Phycisphaerae; order Sedimentisphaerales; family Anaerobacaceae; genus JAUVYQ01. Next base: position 653 of record CAZWKM010000302.1, read on the forward strand.
TCCCAATCACTCCTGTCAAATCCCTACTGAAGACCCCTCAGAACAACCGTTTTTGCTCACTAATTCGCCTTCCCGGGTGCCCAAATCCCATGATGGCCCAATTTTTGGTGCAGACCGAAATACATGCCTCACTTTTTTAACATGGGCTTGACCACAATGTCCCATGACCAAGCCCATATTTTGTACAAAAAGGCCAGGGGTGAAAATTTTAATTGTTTCCCGTCAGCAGAAATGGCACAGGATAAGGCATTTGGTTAGGGGAGGTATTCAAGTGTTTTCCTGCATGCAGGAAACTACTTGAAATCGCGGATTTGGGCTCCATAATCGGGCATCTTCGCCCCTGAAAGGAGCTTTGAAATGGCAAAACCGAGCAATGTTGTAAGACAGATCAAAAATGCTACACGTAGGAAATTCTCGATCAAAAAATGGATCCGATAAAGGCGATTTTAGCGTCTCTGAGGGTACTGTATACCGAAAGTTTAAAAAGGTTGGTCTTATACCAGAGACGAATATAAAAACCTTCCAAGCAAAATCAATGCTTGAAAGAAAAAAATTTAATGGTAAAATTTTAATAACAGGAGCCAAAACCGTCTCTTAGCTCAAAGAGTTTTTTGTCTCATTTTTGCTGAAGACGTACAATCTATGTTGTAAGGCTTGAATTATGTTCTTTAAGGGTTTAAATGGGAAGGTCAGTTATAAGTGTCTAACTTTGCAAATTCGTGACGTGGAGAAAAAGAGCATGAACTCCTTCAAAAGAAAATGTGTGTTTAGCTGTCTGTTCATTGCATTTTACTGTGCTGTTGGTGCGGTTTCTGCTCAAGACGCCTCAGAAAAGACAAGCCAGAGGCAATCTAACACGGCGGAGGGATTCACGCTTGAGCAGCTAAAATCGTTGGCAGGAAAGAAGGGTTTCAAGCCATATGACGGCAATCCTGTCCTAAGCCCCGGCAAAAAAGGGGCCTGGGATGCCGGTGCTTTAGGCTCCATGACCGTTGTCAAGGTTAATGGGGTCTATCATCTGTATTATGAGGCCTGGGGTATCCCATCGGCAGAGGCCAAAGGGTGGATGGCTTGGTTCAGTACACTGCAGATAGGTCACGCCACATCCAAGGATGGTATTCACTGGAAAAAAGATGCTGCCAATCCTGTTATTGCCAAGGACAAAAACACATGGGAAGTCACCGGCACATGGGATCCGTTCGTCATCTACGAAGAAGGCCGGTTTAAAATGTGGTATGGCGGCGGACACCACCCATGCGATTGGGCATATGCTGTCTCCAAAGACGGTACACATTTCATAAAGAAAGGCCGCATCAGCTACTTGGGCGCTGTAGAAGATGATCACGTTATCCACGATGCAGAAAAAAACCTTTATCACATGTACTACATTGATAGAGAAATAAAGCGTTGGGGGGGATTGCTTAGGGCAACCTCTCACAATGAGACTGAATTTGATTTCGGTGCCGCTCAAGGCCTGAAGATTTATGGTGAACAATACCCTGCAAGGTACAAGTTTACCCATGTATTCGTTGATAATGGTATACTGTATATGTTATACGGGAGACCATCACGTAAAGCCGATGAGGGCACGATTCGCTTGGCAACATCATCGGATGGCGTGCACTGGCGCTCTGTGAACAAGAATCTGCTGGTAGGCATCGATGGCGAGATCATAAAAGCAGACAAGAACCTCTACCTGATATACTATGGACCTCAAGGCTACTATGACAAAAAGAACTGCGACATACGAGTAGCACTCTACAAAGGAGAACTGAAGCACCTTGTTGCAGAAAATGCTCCTACGACCCCGGACTAATAGTACCACTGAGCTTGTTTTAATCTTTTCATACACTCAACCCAAAGTAGTTATTAGATCATAGATTGGTTCAAAACGATGATTACATCCAGAGAGCAACCGGATATATAATCCTGTTGCACCCAGTAGTTAACGTATGTTCAATACGTTCATTATTTTTTGCAAGCTCCTTAAGTCCTTGATATTACTATTGTTATGGGTTTAGATTTTTCGCATATATACACAGTAATAGGCTCTTTGGTTGTAGTCAGGTTGTATGGTTTAACTGCAGTCATATAGGCCTTAATATCTACCGTACATGAGTATTATAATCCAGATGTTATTGCTTGCTTGGCCCGCGATATACAATCTTAGCAAATCATTTTTGGGGCGTATTTTAAAAGGTCGAGAAAATTTGCAAAAAGGCAACGATTTTCCGCATAAAAACCCCATAGGCGTTCGTCTTCAATTATAGTTGACTCCGCTTGAAGTACTATCGAAAACGGCTTGAGGAGCAAAAAATGATTGACGCACTGAACAAGAAGCAAATGTAGTTTGTTAATGAAAGGAGAATGGTGATGTCTAAGAAATTGAATCTGTTAACGTCTGTGGTTATGGTACTGGTTTTGGCCGGTGGTGCTTTGGCGGTCGAAACGCTGGTGGTTCCGCAAGGGGCTACGCACACTGTGACCG
>CAZWKM010000303.1:0-3138 GCA_964634165.1 uncultured Pirellulales bacterium
ATTTCAAACCCAGCGCCTCTCTAAGCTCTTTTTGGCTTTTACTTTTCTTTACCCCAGCTATAATCTGGCAATGCAGAACTGGACGATACAGAAGCTCTTAAACTGGATTACCGAACACTTCACGAAAAATGGTCTTGATTCGCCGCGGCTGAGCGCAGAACTTCTGCTTAGCTATGTCCTGGAAATATTTTGCCGGGCTATATTCAGGAGCAGAGCTTATGGTTGAAAGCAACAAAATCAAAGTCGTAGTTGTCGGTTGCGGGAATATGGGTTCGGCGCATGCGCGGGCGTATAAAATGCTGGACGGCTTTGAACTTGTCGGGCTGGTGGCTCGGGGGCCGCAAAGACGGGGCAAACTGGCTAAAGAGCTCGGAGAAGTGGCAGAATTTAATAATCTTGACGCTGCGATAAAAACTACACAGCCACAAGCGGTGTCAATTTGTACCTATCCTGATACACATGCAAAATTCACTACCAAAAGTCTTAATGCCGGTCTGGATGTATTTGTAGAGAAACCTATTGCGGAAACTGTCGAGCAGGGGCTGCAGGTAGTTGCACTTGCCCGCCAAAAAGGCAAAAAGGTGGTAGTGGGTTACATTCTTCGGCATCATCCTGCCTGGATTAAGTTTATTGAAATTGCCCGTACGCTGGGCAAACCCCTTGTGATGCGGATGAATCTGAACCAACAGAGTAGCGGCGCTGAGTGGCAGTGTCATAAAAGTTTGCTGGACTCGATGTCACCGATTGTGGACTGCGGGGTGCACTATGTTGATGTGATGTGTCAGATGACGCGTTGTAAGCCGGTACGGGTGCAGGCCATAGGTGCCCGTTTGAGTGATGAAATAGAGGAGGACATGTATAACTACGGCCAATTACAGGTGGTATTTGAGGACGGCTCGGTGGGCTGGTATGAAGCAGGCTGGGGCCCGATGATGAGTGAGACAGCATTTTTTGTTAAAGATGTAATTGGGCCAAATGGCTGTGTGAGCATAGTTGGCTCTGAGTGCGACTCTGCGGATATTGATAGTCACACTAAGACGAATTTTCTGCGGAAACACGATGCCCAATTGAACGGTGACGGCAACTTTGTAAAGGAAGATATTCTAATCGACACACGTGATGAGCCGGACCACCAGGACTTATGCAATCGGGAACAGGCCTATTTTCTCAAGGCGATTCGTGAGGATTTGAATTTGAGTGAGCATCTGGATGATGCGGTCAACAGTCTGCGTATCGTATTGGCCGCTGACGAGTCGGCCCGCACCGGACGAGTGCTGACTCTGTGAACAATTAAAAGGCTGAAACCCGCAAACGCCAACTGGCCAGCCGCCTATTTTTCAATACCAAAACCCGCAATTCCCGTACACCAAATACTAATTAAAATCCCCGTTAATCAGTGTAATCCGTAATTCACACTACCCAAAATTTTCTAATCCGTCAACGGCGGGCGACATCCGGCAATTTGCCCATAGCGGGGATATATGGCCGCAGGCAGAAGCTATAGCTGTATGGCTTAGCCGGTAATCTGTACTCCGGGTGCGGACGTGCTTTTTGGGTCCAGCCATCATCTCCGCCAACACCCATCTGTTTGTAGTCGAGATTGACGGTGATAGTGTCACGGCGCGGCAGCTCGTTGATGTGTTTTGCTTTTTCCAGGTCTTCGATGGTATATGGCCAGGCACTAACGCTTAAGAGCGGCATACCAACGGCCATAATACCTACACCATCTTCGTTGGTTAGAGCCACCCATCGCACATCGGTTTTGTTACCATTTTCCTGCGGCCAGACATAGTGCGTAATTTGTTGTTCAACGGGACCTGAATATACCGCCACATCAGCAGAAGTTTTTCTGTCCCAGTAAGATTCATGAGGGCCCCGGCCATACCAGGTCATTGTATTAAATTCATTTGGTATAGCCATTTGCATGCCGAACCGCGGCAGTTCAGGCAGTTGACCAGAGCCGGGTTCAAAAGTACTTTCTATAACTATGTCACCACTTCCATAAATAATATATTTAGCTGTATAGTCGGAATTTCCAGCGGGCAATACAGCTTGAGATATAATCTCTACCATCTGCGGTTTAGGTTGTTCAGCAATGACGTTTTTTACAGTACGTTTCCTGCCCGCATTGCGCCATATTTTCAGCCTTATAGGCACACCACCCATCGGAGTATTAGTCGAATGGTCCCAGGTATTTTCTATGTCGTTGTCCGTAGGTGCTCGCCAGAAATTAGGTATTAAAGGGGAAGAGACAAGCTGCTTATCAGAAAATTTGAAAGATTCAATAGCCCCGCTGTTCTTTCCAACTTTAACTGAGAAGTTTTTACCGGTGACGAGATAAGCGTCATCTTTTTCTTCTAAGTTTAACTTGGGCATAGCCGAAAGATTTACTGCCGGAGTCTGGGGAACATCGAACGGAATTTTGAACTGGTCGGATGCAACAACATAATCCTTTGGGGCCCATAAGACATCATCTGTCAAGGCGGAAGATATCTTCAGGAAATATTCGGCACCAGGAGTTATTTCAGGTTTTTTAAAAGGAATAGTCAAATCTTCTGAGCTTTTAGGCGGCAAAGATAATTCGGTGAGCGTTCCTTTTTGCAAGACTTTATCATCGGCTGTTAACTGCCAGGAAATATCAACAAAATCAAGAGATTGAAAATCGTACTTGTTGTGGATACGTACTTTTCCAACGGCCAAATCGAGGGGTTCAACCCTGATACGCTGATAGACTTTTTTAACTTCATAATATTCCGGTTCAGGATTACGGTCTGCATTGACGATGCCATTACAGACCATTGTTCCATCAGAAGGAGTCCCGGGCGGACCATAGTCGCCGCCGTAAGCCCAATACATCTTTCCATTATCATCATATTTTCTGAGAGCTTTATCAGCCCAATCCCATATAAAGGCACCAATGAGGCAATCATACTTTTCGTAAACATCCCAATATTCCTTGAAGTTGCCAATTGCATTGCCTCTGGCATAGGAAGACTCACACTGGATAATTGGCAGATGGTATGATGGGTCTTTTACTACTTCTTCGAGCTGCCAAATGGAATAATACATTCTGCTGTGCATATCGACATACGGCGGGTCGGTAGGTTTATCCTGTGCACCCTCATAGTGGATGTACCG
>CAZWKM010000304.1:0-3123 GCA_964634165.1 uncultured Pirellulales bacterium
CTTGTTACCGAAAAGCCCAAAGAAAAAGAAGAAATGCCCCCCGGTGGCCCCGGCGGTATGGGTGGTGGCATGGGCGGCGGAATGGGTGGCGGAATGGGTATGATGTAATACCTCGGAAGTGATAATTGATTATTGTAATAAAAAAGAAGGCAAAAAAATGAATAACAAAACAAGCGGACGAATACTTTTGAACCCGGCAATTGTAATCGCCTTGCTATTCATTCTGGCAACTCTGGGTTACGCGCAATCGCCAGGGCCTGAAACCGAACAGCAGCGTGACGAGCGGATGCAGTGGTGGCGGGAAGCCCGCTTCGGCATGTTCATTCACTGGGGACCGGTAAGCCTCAAGGGCACGGAAATTAGTTGGTCGCGCGCGAATTCGAATCCTACATGTCCTAACCGAGGGCCTATTCCTGTCGAGGTTTACGACAATCTCTATAAGGAGTTCAACCCAGTTGAATTCGACGCCAGAGAATGGGTCGCCATCGCACGAGCATCAGGCATGAGATATATGGTTTTGACGGCAAAGCACTGTGATGGGTTCTGCCTCTGGCATTCGAAAGTGACTGATTACAACATTTCCAAGACCCCCTTCGTGCGGGATGTGTGCGCGGAGTTGGCTAAAGCTACGCAAATGGCGGGAATGAGGATCGGGTGGTATTACTCACCGATGGATTGGCGTGATCCGGATTGCCGGACAGAGCGCAATGCCAGGTATGTGGCGTCGATGCAGGGGCAATTGCGCGAGTTGCTGAGTAACTATGGGCGAATTGATCTTCTTTGGTTTGATAGTGATGGCAGGCGGGCGCCATGGGACCAGGAGAAGACCTACGGCCTGGTCAAGCAACTTCAGCCGCACATCATAATCAACAACCGCTTAGACAGGGGCGGCTCGGCGGGCTACAAAGCGGGGCAGATTGGACCCAATGCTGATTACTACACCCCTGAACAGCGGATCGGGAAATTTGATGATCAGCGTCCCTGGGAAACGTGCATGACCCTGGGAACACAGTGGGCCTGGAAGCCCAACGACAACATAAAGTCCCTCAAAGAATGCCTGCACATCCTTATCAAATGCGTCGGCGGAGACGGGAATCTGCTGTTGAACGTTGGCCCGATGCCTGACGGCAGGATTGAATCCCGCCAGGCTGAGCGGCTGCGCGAGATGGGCCAGTGGCTAAAGAAAAATGGGGAAAGCATCTATGGCACCCGCGGCGGGCCGCTTAAGCCGGGAAAGTGGGGCGCATCAACCCATAAGGGCAACCGTATCTACGTGCATGTCCTCAACTGGCCTGGCGAGACCCTTTCTCTGCCATCGGTCGGTAAGAAAATCGCCGCCACCTCGGTCCTGACCGGTGGCAAGGCTGACGTGAAGCAGACCAAAGACGGCATCACTATCACGGTGCCTAAAGAATATCGTCAAGATATAGACACTATCGTGGTGCTGGAACTGGACGGCCCGGCCAGCGAGATTGCCCCTGTCAGTGTGGCCTTAGCGCCACCGGATAAGTTAAAAGACGAAAAATGAATGATAAAACAGACCAGCGAATATTCGTAAATCTAACAATCGCAACCGTTATGTTGTATGCCTTTGCATCCCTGGTCTGCGCCAAGACAACAACCCAATCGTCTGAACCTGAAAACAAGCAGCAGCGTGACGAGCGGATGCAGTGGTGGCGGGAAGCCCGCTTCGGCATGTTCATTCACTGGGGCTTGTATGCAGTGCCGGCCGGTGAGTGGAAAGGCAAGAAAATCGGCGGCATTGGTGAGTGGATTATGGAAAGTGCCGACATCCCCGTTGCAGAGTATGAACAGTTCACTAAACAGTTCAACCCCGTCAAATTCAACGCTGACCAATGGGTGCGAATCGCCAGGAACGCAGGTATGAAGTACATAGTAATCACATCGAAGCACCACGATGGCTTCTGCTTGTGGGATTCAAAAGTCAGCGATTATGACATTATGGATGCCTCGCCGTTCAAACGCGACATACTTAAGGAGTTGTCTGTGGCATGCAGGAAGCACGGCATCCGGCTGTGCTTCTACCACTCGATAATGGACTGGCACCACCCCGATGCTCAAGCTCCCTTCTACCCGAACTACAACGACGGCAGCCGCACGAATCCTAATTTTAGCCGATATGTCCAAAACTATATGAAGCCACAGCTCGAGGAACTCATCACCAATTACGGGCCTCTTGGGGTGCTGTGGTTCGATGGCGAATGGATAAAGGATTGGACCGAGCCACAGGGTAAGAACCTGTATAATTTTCTTCGAGTTCTTCAGCCGGACATCATTATCAACAACCGCGTGGGCAAGGGCCGAAAGGGCATGCAGGGCCTGAACAAGGACGACCAGGAGTATGCCGGAGATTTCGGCACACCGGAACAGCAGATACCTTCAAAGGGTCTGCCCGGTGTTGACTGGGAATCCTGTATGACTATGAATAATACCTGGGGCTTCAAGTCCTACGACCACAACTGGAAGTCAACCGAAGACCTGCTTCGTAAGCTCGTTGATATCGCCAGCAAGGGCGGCAATTTCCTGCTCAACGTCGGCCCGACGGCCAAAGGCCTTATCCCAGAGCCCAGCATAGAGCGCTTGCGATTAATAGGCGCCTGGCTTAAGGTCAATGGCGAAAGCATCTACGGCACTACCGCCAGCCCGCTGGGAAAAGTTCCCTGGGGCCGATGCACCGCAAAGCCCGGCAAGCTATATCTGCACGTTTTGGATTGGCCCGCAGACGCCAAACTTAAAGTGCCAGGTGTAAAAAACCAAACCAAAAAAGCCTACCTTTTGCGTCAGAAGACACTGGAACTGCACGTTACGCGGGAAGACAAAGACATGGTTGTCATCGACCTGCCTATCGGACAGGACGTCAAAGGACTTGAAGCAACCGACACTGTTGTTGTACTTGAAATCAATCAAAGACAATTAAAAAGTTAAAAAGTGGAACCAAAATAGATAAGGAGTGAGTTATGAAACTTAGACCTTTGGACGACAGAGTTGTAATAAAGCAATCAGAGGCGGAGGAAAAAACCACCGGCGGCATCATTCTGCCCGACACCGCAAAAGAAAAACCACAAATCGGTAAAATAATAGCCACCGGGCCGGGCAAACTGC
>CAZWKM010000305.1:0-3100 GCA_964634165.1 uncultured Pirellulales bacterium
AAGCAGGAAATCTCGCTGGGCCTGAAGCAGACCGAAATAAATCCCTGGACGATAGTTTCTCAAAAGTATCCCGAAGGAACACTACTTACCGCCAAGGTACGCAGTGTAACCAATTTTGGTGCGTTTGTGGAGATAGAGCAGGGCATTGACGGTATGATACATATTTCGGATTTAAGCTGGACGAGGAAATACGGACATCCAGGAGAGACACTCAAAAAGGGTCAGGATGTAAAATGTATTGTGCTCGACGTGAATGAAGAAAAACGAAGGATTTCCCTGGGGATAAAGCAGATGACCGAAGACCCCTGGATTCGTGCTATTCCGGAAAAATACATTCCGGGCCATATCATTAAAGGGTCGGTGACAAAGCTTACTAATTTTGGTGCATTTGTTGAGCTTGAACCGGATTTGGAGGGGCTGTTGCACATTTCCGAACTTGCCGACCATAAGATTGATAAGCCTCAGGATGTTGTTAAAACGGGCGATGAAGTTGAAGTTAAGATTCTAAAGGTTGATGCTGAATCCCGTAAAATCGGGTTGAGTTTGCGAAGGGTTCAGTGGGCCGCTGAAGAACAGGCGGGCGTCCCGCACCAATTGAGCTTAGGCTCACGCCTGATTGGTGCGTCAGAGCCGACCGAGCCGGATAAGCAGGCCGGTGAAGCGGATGAGGCCGAAGCCGGCGATGCTGGAGAGACGAAAGCGCCGGCGGAGTCTGAACAGGCCCAGGCCGAGCAAACTCAAGAAGGTACAGATGCCGACACCGTTACAGGTAAGCCGGATTCGGGCAGTACCGGAGGTGCGATCGAGACTTCTAACGGGGCCGACAGTCAGGCCGGCGGCGAAAGTAGTGCAGAGGAAAAGACCGAGGCTGATACCGATAATTAACCAGAAGACTCTTTTATTGCGAGATGACGGTTGTATTTTGGGGTGGTGAGATTTGCGAGGGAAGATTTAGGATAAAGCCCGCGTAAAACCGCAGCAGTCCTTGGGACTCCGCCGCAAGGCGTCCCTGCCGTAAGGCATCCTGTGGACAAGCGGACTTACGGAGGATGCGAAAGTTCCCTGTAGCGTAATTATTGATAATAGCTTGGATGCAGGGTATAATGTCGGCGATTATTAAGGGGCCCCATTTTGCGAAAAGAGCGCAAAATGGGAGCCCATAACAAAACGGTATTATATTTGGAGGTTTATAACTATGTTACTTTGGATTTTCAGAGGTCTCTTTTTAGTCGTTATGGTAGGGATTCTATTTATTAATGCAATTTCTTATGAATTTACGTTAGCGGAGAACTCGCCCAGTTGGCACGCTGTAGTCTTGAGCGGCTTGGGGATGATGGTGTTTGTTTTTCTGCTGGATGTTCTTACGCCGAAGAAAAAGCTCAGCGCCCTGGCGGGTGTGTTTTTCGGTTTATTGGTTGGACTGCTCATCAGTGTAGTACTGGCACCTGTGGTAGATATGATAGCTGATTCGTACAAAATCGACCTGATCCCAGAGGCAATTGCAGCAATCAAATGGATGCTGGGGATATGTATATGTTTTCTTACCATTAGCATCGTAATGCGGACGAAGGACGATGTGCGTTTTGTGATTCCTTACGTTGAATTTGCCAAACAGACCAAGGGCGCCCGGCCGTTGGTTCTGGATACCTCCGTAATCATTGACGGGCGGATAGCAGATTTGTGTCAGAGTAAATTGTTTGACGCTCCGCTGGTTGTTCCGCGTTTTGTTCTCAATGAGCTGCAGTTGATAGCAGATTCGGCTGACAAGCTCAAGCGCAGCCGCGGCAGACGCGGACTTGATATGCTTAACAGGATGCAGACCGACCCTGTTATTGACGTGGAGATTGATGACACTGTCGTTCCGGATGCCGAGGACGTCAAAGGCGTTGACCAGAAATTGATGGTGTTTACCAAGAGCCGAGATGGGCGACTGGCAACGACCGACTATAACCTCAGCAAGGTTGCACTGGTGCGTGAGGTCGATGTAGTGAATATCAACGATTTGGCCAATTCGCTAAAGGCGGTTGCTTTGCCGGGTGAGACTATGAAGGTTAAAATCATAAAGCCCGGCGAAGAAGCCGAGCAGGGTATCGGATATCTGGCCGACGGTACAATGGTTGTTGTTGAAGGTGCCCGCAATAAGATTGGGCGGGAATTGGTCATTAGCGTAACCAGCTCGCTTCAGACCTCGGCCGGAAAGATGATTTTCGGCAAGTTCGAAGGCTTTGTGCAGGAGACGGGCAACAGCAGAAGGCGAACGTCGTAACCGACCGGAACGAATCCGTCAGGGAACAATAAAAACTAAAAGTGCAAAAGTGCGCAAATCACCAGTGCACAAGATATTTATGCGCTTGTGCTCTTATACTTTACATTTAGACTTCAAGAGGCATTTCAAGAACAAGGCGGCAGCGGATAAGAGACCTGCGGCGAATACCGGCCAGTAGAAATGGGACTGAAAATCGGGCTCGGTGATGTGCGGGCCGGCAATGCAGAAACAGATAACTACAACAAGGCCGGCCAGAGAAAAGCCGAGCCAATCCATCAGGGTTACTTTAATGCCGCTGGCGCAAGAGTCGCGGTAGAGAATTATTACGGCAAACAGGAGCAATGTAAGTGAGATAAGGACCGGGGCCAGGATGGGGCCGGCCCAGGTGATTGGTATTAAAAATAGTATGTCCCAATCCATAATTGAGCCGGGCCAGTTGATGAGGACTTTGAGCCAGACATAGTAGAAAATATCCCAGACCGCGAAGATGGCTAAAAAATAAGCAAAACGCTCCTGAAGGCTTCGCCCGAACAGCCAGGCGCCGGTAAGAATTAAAACTATCGTGGCAGCTTCCCTACCTATTTCGGTTAATAGTAGTGGTTTCCGCTGCAGCATCGTGTCAAAATCAGTTAAGGGGAAGGTAGAACCATCAGGGTGGAAGATTTCTCGCAGGTACACGACCACAGCTGCCTCAATGTACGCAAAGGCGATGCCGAAGATAACAACAATACAAAATCGTGTGAGCATGCTATAAATTTTGTAACTCCTTAAGTACTGTCGGGATAATTTTGTTTTCGGGCACTGTTGAGATTTTTCGGCCCTTGCGGTAGATGT
>CAZWKM010000306.1:0-3095 GCA_964634165.1 uncultured Pirellulales bacterium
GCACAGGGACGTTAGGAGATATGGGCTGTCATATAATAGACCCTGTCTTTTGGGCACTGGACTTAGGTTATCCGGTGAGCGCCGAAGCCCATCCCGGCGAGTTTAGCAATGAGACTTATCCACAGAAAACTGTGGTTCGATGGGAGTTTCCCGCGCGGGGCGACCTTCCGCCGGCAACAGTTACCTGGTATGACGGCGTTAACAGGCCCTTTTTGCCGAAAGAGCTTGAGCCGGGGCGCAAGCTGCCTGGTCAGGGCGGACTGTACTACGGTGAAAAAGGTACTATACTTGCCCCGCATATGGGCGGCCCGAGACTGATACCGGAATCGAAGATGGATGATTTCAAGCGTCCCGAACCGTTCCTGCCACGGGGTGTTAACCACTACCAGGAATGGATAAGGGCGTGTAAGGGCGGCCCGAGGCCGCTGGCCAACTTCGATTACTCCGGGCCGTTGACCGAGACTATCCTGTTGGGCAACATCGCAGCTCGTGCCGGCCGGAAATTATTCTGGGACGGGCCGAATTTCAAAGTTACCAATGCCCACGAGGCGAACGAATACCTAAAACGCGAATATCGTGAAGGTTGGAGATTATAGTTGTACTATTTTATTGGGGAATAACGTTTTATTGACAGGAGAACAAGAAATGTACAGAGAGACAAAACTTATTGTTGTTGTGCCGATGTTTATGTTGTGTATTTGCTGGTTAGCTAATGCAAACGCTTCTGATGCTCAGGAAAACTGGCGGCTTGGGATGCAGGCGTACACATTCAATCGCTTCACGTTTTATGAAGCGGTGGACAAGACGGCGGCGCTTGGCCTGCGCTACATCGAGGCCTATCCGGGCCAGCGGCTCAGCAAAGAGAGGCCGGATGTCAGGTTCGACCACAATATGTCGTCGGCGATAAAGAAGGAAGTTATGCAAAAGCTTCGAGACGCAGGCGTCAAACTTGTAAACTACGGTGTGGTAGGGCTGCCAAACAACGAGAGCCAGTGCCGAAAGGTATTTAATTTTGCCCGCGATATGGGGATTGAGACGATTGTCTCAGAGCCGCCAGAGGACGCCTTTGATATTATAGAGAAGCTGTGCAAGGAATATAAGATTAAGGTGGCAATCCACAATCATCCAAAGAGACCAGGATACCTATACTGGAATCCGGATAATGTATTAAAGATTTGCAAAGGCCGTAGCAAGTTAATCGGCGTGTGTGCAGATACAGGACACTGGTTCCGGTCGGGCATCAATCCGGTTGAGGCCCTGAAAAAGCTCAAAGGTCGTATTATCAGCCTGCATTTCAAGGACATCGATGGCGGGCACGATGTGATATGGGGGACAGGAAAATGCAATGTCAAGGCGATGCTGGCCGAGCTTAGCCGTCAGAACTTCAAAGGGGTGTTCTCGATTGAGTATGAACACAACTGGCTGAACTCGATGCCCGAAATCGCCGAATGCGTCCCGTATTTCGAGCGGACCGCGGCCGAATTAGGCCAGAGCGATTGGCAATGGATATTCAACGGCAAAGACCTGACCGGCTGGGACGGCGACCCGCGCCTGTGGTCGGTCAAGGACGGCGTGATTCGCGGTGAGACTACGAAAGAGAAGCCGGCACGAGGAAACACGTTCATCGTCTGGCGGGGCGGCAAACTGAAAGACTTCGAGTTAAAACTCAAGTTCCGCATTCAGAACGGTAACTCCGGCATCCAGTATCGCAGCAAGGAGTTCAAAAAGTGGGTTATCTCCGGCTATCAGGCCGAGGTCGAGAATAACCCCGGCAAGGTCGGCTTCCTCTATCACGAGGCCGGTCGCGGCTGGCTGGTCAACGTTGGCGACATAATGGTCATTGACAAGAACGGCAAAAAGAACGTCATCGGCAAGGTCTCTGATGTCGAGGCCCTAAAGAAGGCCGGCTATTACAAGATGAAGGACTGGAACGAATACACCATCATCGCCCAGGGCAATCACTTAGTGCATTACCTCAATGGGTATCCCACGATGGAGCTGATAGACAACGACCGCGTTACCGACCCGACCGACCCGAGAGACCGCAGGGGTGCTGCGCGGGAAGGGGTCCTTGCGCTTCAGATTCACGCCGGGCCGCCGATGGTCGTTGAGTTCAAGGACATAAGAATAAGAAATTTGAAGCCGAAATACGGCGACGCTGTCGTGCTTTTCAACGGCAAGGACCTCGACGGCTGGGAAGCCAAAGGCGACAAGATCAGGAGCAAATGGGAGGTTGGTGTCGCAGCGGTGTCAACCGAGGACCCGAAGAGACTGGTCGTCAAAAAGGGCATCGGCGAAATGATTTGCCACGGCAGAGGTCTTGATTTGTACTCCGACTCCGAAGCCAAGTTCGGCGATTGCCGTATCGAGCTGGAGGTGATGGTGCCGAAGGGTTCCAATTCCGGCATCTACGTTATGGGTGAATATGAGATACAGGTGCTGGACAGTTGGGAAAGGGTAAAGATGGGCCGCGGCGATATGGGAGGGATTTACGGTGCCGCTGCGCCCCGTGTCAATGCCTGTAAGAAGCCCGGCGAGTGGCAGAAGTACGTGATTGAGTTCCAGGCCCCGAGGTTCGGCGCCAGTGGCAAAAAGAACGCCAAATTCCTCAAGGTGGAGCTCAACGGCCAGGTGCTGCACGAGAACGTCGTAATGTCCGGCCCGACGGGCGGCGCCCTGCCCGGCAGGGAAGCTGCCACCGGCCCGATTATGTTCCAGGGCAACCACGGCCCCGCGGCGTATCGCAACATAATAGTAAAACCTTTGGCAAAATAGCCATATATCATCGTCAACGGCTGTATTTTGACGGCATCGGCGGGAAAATCTGAGACGTCCGCCTGGCGAATTCGACAATGGCGTCAAAATGTGGGATAATATAGAATGCCGAGACCGATGGGTGCGGCCGGGGATAAAAGTGTAACCCCGCCCGTTTGCTTCGCAAAGCGAAGCGGCGGGGCGGTATTTTCTTGCAGGACGACGGCAATGACATATAATACCCCAACATTCGGGCTTGGCGGTCGCGTGAAAAGGCATAAAAACAAGTTTGTTAAATTTATGGAGTTCACAGTAGCAATGAGTAATCAGAAAATAAAAAA
>CAZWKM010000307.1:0-3075 GCA_964634165.1 uncultured Pirellulales bacterium
CAAAGCACATAACCGCCCAGCTCATCTGCGATGGCGTCCACATACATCCGGCCGTCCTGAAATTTGCTTTTGAAACACTCGGCCCGAATCGTATTATACCAATCACCGATGGCATGCAGGCGCTCGGACTCGGCGACGGAAAATATCTCTATAACGGTATTGAATACGAATCCGAAAATGGAACTGCAAGATACAAAGATGGCACTTTAATCGGTACCGCCCTCGGCCTGAATCAACTCTTGAAAAGATTCATAACCTTTACGGGTTGTCCGCTTGATGTGGCCATCAAAACCGTTACTCAAAACCCGGCCAAATTGTTGGGCCTCGAAGACAAAAAGGGCTCTATCGCACCCGGAAAAGACGCTGACCTCGTCCTGTTCGACCCCGACTACTCAGTCCAAACAACCATTGTCGCCGGCAAAATCGTATTCCCAGAATAACCTCTTATCCACTCATTTAAGCTCAACAAGCAAATTAACCGATTCTATTTTGTATCATTTTAAAATAATAGTTTCGTCCGGAATATTTCCATCCTTAAAGTGCTTCTCCAACCAGCCTGAGGCAACATTGTCTCTGCTGTCGAAGTATTTGACATAGGGTTTTATATCAAGGACTGGCGTTTGGTCTAAAACGTCCACTTCAGTAAAATACATCTTATTTGCCTCTATTCTTTCTATCTTTACAATAGAAAGCCCTATATGATTGGGCCGATGCGGACTTCTTATCGCAAATATCCCGTGTTTTTCTTGCTCAAGAAACGGCCGGCCTTGAACCTCCTCACTCTGCGACTTATGGAAATAGTATAGTATTATCGCATGGCTGAATTCATCCAGGTCTTTTAAGCCCCCCGCATACTTGTCTTTTAATTCAATCCACGCCTCCGCCTCGCTGTTAAAAATCCCCTGGATGGGGATATCCCTGCTCTCTTTATAAGGCGAACAAATTTTCCCAATTGGATGCATTATTATTTGCTCCATACTTTTACCCCTTTTTAACATACTCCTTTGACAATCCGTCTTTCCTTTAGTATTATCCTTATTTCAGTAATTTTGGCAATCTTATAAGTGAATCCGAAGTATCGAGCATTGAGTCACGAATATGGAAATCAAGCCATTTAAGGCATTTAGGTTCGACGCTGGCGTAGTCGGCGACGTGGGCAGTTGCATTGCTCCGCCTTACGATTGTTTAAGCCCTGCACAACAGCTCCTCGGCTGGCTCGATGACGAAATCGCATAAGATTACGGAGGACACCTGCAATAAGCCAGAGTCACGACGTTACGTGGTAGCTGAATTCAAGCGCCTGCGGATTAACCAGCTTTCGGTAATCATCCATACTCATCCGTATCGCTTTTTCGTGCGTGCCGGCCTGGAATGTGATATGGTCGTCCTTCTCTAAGGCCTTGTCTATAATGGTCGGCAAATCATATAAATTCCCGAAGGGCGGCTCCGCTCCCAGATCGCAGTCGTCGAACAGCTTGCCAATATCCTTTTCCTCGGCCAGTGAGACTTTTTTAGCGCCAAGTTGTTTTTTCAGCGCACGCATGTCAATCTTGTAGCACGCTGAAAGCACACACATCACGTACTTACCGTCGGCCTTGACTATCACCGGCTTGGCTACGTATTTCCCCGGCTCATGCTCCACCGCCGCCATCTCCTGCGCTGAGAACGCCGGCTTGTGTTTAGTAACCTCGTACTTTACTTTTGACTTTTTCAGAAATTTTATCACTCGCATCTTACACCTCTCAAAAAAGTGCCTAAAATCATCCGCCAACAATTTACCGTATGGTTATTTTTATCTACGAAGATTCGCCCTGTCAATAGCTGATACCAAAATTTAACCCACCCAGGCATTACCGCCCTCCAGAACCTCCTACCACCCCAAAGCCAGGCAGCAGAAGACGATACGATTACACACTTTTAGACCTCGCCGTCAGGACTATTTACGAGAAATCCTCAAATGCCCGCCGAGCACCCCTCCCGTGTCATTCCGAGCGCAGAGCTTGCCCTGAGCGAAGTCAAACGGGAAGAATCTCAACCCACAATCGCAAATCGTAACCCCCCCAACTCAAAACTAACGACTAAAAACTAACGACTAATTTCCCCCGCCTGCCCTGAGCAACGCCGAAGGGTCAAGGGGGCAGCCGAGGGTTCTAAATCGTAAATCGCCAATCGAAACCGTCCTCTGCCCTCCAACTTTAGTTCACTTTAGGCACTTTAGTTCACTTTAGCTCACTACTCACCAATAACCAATTAACCAATCGGCCGGGTGGCACCCTCAAACTTGTTTGGGGGTGCTTAACTCCCCTGGGTTTCACCCAGATTGTAGGGTGGGCACTGCCCACCAATCCCGACTGAAAAAAATGCCGATGAGAATAATGAGTGGCGGAACAATGACAATTCGGTCCTTTAATGGCATCTTGGTTCCTCCTTAAACAAAGCTTTTCAAAATTTTTGTTTAGTTTCGTCTTCTTAACATTAGCCCGCCCAGGCCGACCAGAAAGAGCGTCACAGGCTCAGGAACAGCAACAGCGTCCAAATCGTACCAAGGGCCGTCAACGAGAGGCTCTGAGAAGCTGCCAGTCATGTGAACCGAATCGTCCCTCAATGTCAGACTGAGGTGGATGTCGGCCCCGGGGAAAGTTGGCATGTCTCTCTCCAGCAAAAAGTCGATTTGTGCATCACTGACATAGGTGCTTTCCAGTTCGGTCATGTGAAACAGGTCCCCCAGGCTTTGTCCGTTCAGATGCCCTTCCCCCAAGAGGGTTGCATCGACTTGCTTGAACGAGGCGATTCCTGCATCGAAATCGACAGTTAACTGGAAGTGTCCTTCGATAGAGTAGTCGAAGCGGCCGCCCCAGCCGCCATAGTAAACCATTGTACTTTCGTCCGGGAGGAACTCATAGGTGTTCGTGACGATAGCAGCCGGCGCCGTCGCACATCCCACTAAGGCTAAAACCAATGCCATTAAAATTGTCCTTTTCATAATTGGCTTTCCTCCCATTATAATTCACCTACCACGGCGGCGGCTCACCACCGTCTATCCTGATAGCCACTGCCAATGAGACGGTTGTTGCC
>CAZWKM010000308.1:0-3065 GCA_964634165.1 uncultured Pirellulales bacterium
GACGCTGAAATCGTTTTGACCACCGCTGGCTACCGGGAACTGAGTGACGTGAAAGAAGGTGACAGCGAATCAACAGGTCCTGTGCATGAATACCGTAGCCGTGCCGGACAAAACCGCATTAAAAGCGAGACGTATTTTGGTGTTTTCGGAAAAGGAGAAGCGTTGACGCTGACCAGTACCTTTGCCCAGGATGCAGAGGTACAGGTCCGGTTCGTCCTGTATCCTGACCGAACGTTTATTGATATCGGCTGGACGTTTTGCAACAAGGGCACAGAGCCCGTACGACTGCGTCGCTTGAGTGTACTGCAAACGAATCAGGTTTTTCCGGCCCGTGATCAGGTCGGCCTGAAAATGATCAACGGGGACAGCGGCGGCAAAATGAACCGGCTCTTCCACCGTGAGAAGGTCCGGGCCGAGAACAATATGCTGTATTTTCTGGCCGACAAGGACCGGCCCCGATCGCTGGTGCTGGGCGGCCTGACCTATGCCGATTACCGCAAGTTTGTGGAAAGCGACCATAGCAAGACCCGAGGGGCCGACCTTTACGCCGACGATCCGGTGGGCCGACGTGTGGATCCGAGCCAAACCTATGAGTCCCTCGATCGTTTCTACGTTGACGGGATGACCGACAATCCCTTTGCAGCGCTCGAAGCCTACGCGCGTGCATTTCAGAAGGCCCAGGGCATTGATATCAATGCCTATACTTTTCCCTCGGTGTGCATGTGGTTTCTTGCGGTGAAGCATTTCGGCGGCGATACCGGCTCGGTCAATGATACCCCGGGAGCGGTGCGGGAGATGGACAACATCGTCAAGAGTGGTTTTCTGAAATATTCACCGGTCGCCGTTCGTCTTGTCCCCGATTGCTACGAGCAAAACAATGAGCAAGGCTGGTGGGATGACAAGCATTGGCAGATGCATGGGCGCAAGGAACGGTGCATTGTCGAAGGCGGACACATCAAGGCACCTTATGAGACCACGGAAAAATGGGGTCGCGCGATTGTGGAACGTGGTGGTATTCCTTTTACCTACTTTGAACCGGGAGTCCGCTCGGAAGACTATGCTGAGGCCTTTCCCGGGCATATGCTGTTTAATGAAGCTCACCGGTATATCCTGGACAAAAAAGGACAGCGACACAAGGAAGGGCATGGCATTCGGGGAAAAATTTACGGCGCCATGCTCCAGGAAAGCTATGATTACACGGACTCGGATTTTAAACGCCACCTAAACGATGTTTATGCCAATCTTCGCAAAGGAGGCGTCAGAGGTGTCTTCTATGATTATCCTGATCGTGCCTTCCCCGCACGCGGCGGGATGGAGGACCGTTACTCTACGGCCACGGCGGCGTACCGAAATGTCTTTCGAATCGCGCGTGACGGACTGGCCCGGGACTGCTATCTGCAGGAACGGCTCGGAATAGGCTCTGACGCCACGTTGGGGTTGGTTGACTCGGTTCGTACTGCGGGCGATACCAATGTGATCAGCCCGAATAACCTCAGGAAGGTCGCCCTTCGCTGGTATAAGAATCGACGTTTGGTCAACTATGATATGGACGGCAAGGCACTGCTGCGTTACGGCAATAAGCAGCAATTCGAAATCACCGCCCAGCAGCGCCGCACAATCCTTACGCTCAGCTATGCGACAACCGGCCGCCTTTTACTGACGGAAAGCTTTCGCCTGTTTTCGCCGGAGGCATTGCACGATCTGAACCGTGTCTTCCCCTTCCACGATACGCCACTGTCGGCACGCCCCCTGGATGCGTTCATCAGCGAGTTCCCATCGGTGTTCGATTTTGCCATCTCGAAGGATTGGCATCAGCTTATTCTCGATAATCACAGTGAAAGCGTTCGTGATTTCAACATACCGATCAGCGGCGAGACGGCCTTTGGCGCGCTCGGTTTGGACACCGATCAGGACTACTATCTCTATGACTTCTGGAATGACCGCTTTGTCGGACGGGTCAGCGGCAGTGGCGCGATCGCACAATCTGTAGAGCCGGGAGAAGCGCGCATGCTCTCGATTCATGCGGTTGCGTCCGGTCCCCAATGGATTGCAACAGACCGTCACCTGATGCAAGGTTATGTTGATCTCGTCAAGAAACCCCAGTGGGATGCCTCGACCAAGAGGCTGCGTGCGATGTCGGACGTTATCGAGAATGAACCATACCGCGTGGTTATCGCTCTCAATGGTTATATTCCCCTCAGTGTCGAAGCCGAAAGCGCACAGGCCACTATTTCCGTACGGCGGGATGATGCTAACCTGGCTGACCTGATAATCGAACGCCGTGCCAACGGCAGGGTCCCCTGGTGTGTGACCTTTGCCAAGTCGGAGCGCCCCGGGGATTAGGAGCCTGTCTGAGTAATAGACCTTGAAATTTATAAGTACTTGTAAATAAAAGACTTAAGCATTTTAGGCCTAAAAACACTAACCTCTTTAATAGTAAAGACTTACGCATTTTGAAAGCGAATACTCGGACACGCTCCTATGTGAGGAAAGACCGCGGGCAAAGGCGGGGGATTCTGGGAGGACGGAATGAGGCGTTCGTGGCCCGTGACTCGAAAAACAAAGAGCGTAAGAGCATTATATTCGAGGGCCAGATCCTTCGACTTCGCTGCGCTCAGGATGACAGAGGACGGACGACAGATGAGTGGTGGAATCATCCCCAAACAAGTTTGTACTACTCTGCGAAGCAGCGCTTCGCTACGAAGCACAAGAGGGTGTCACCCAGGTTTTATTAGTAATTCAAAGGCCAATTGATAAACGGATAAGGCGGTCGAAAGAACCAGCATAAAATTATACTGTTTTGATTGCCTCGTCAAGGGACAAGCTGCAAATCCGGTGTGATGTCGAATGAACACATCAATTTCTGCCAAAATTCGCTTGACATAAGGGCGTCAGGCAAGCATAATACTATGTTAGTCAAGTCAATCGCGCGAGGATGGGCTGAAGTATTGGTGTGAATGTCCTCTGGAAAATGTCTGAAAAACTTGATTTCCGACGACATATCCTTAACCGAAAGGGAGAAATATGAGCACAATACGTAACACACGTCGAGATTTCCTTAAGCA
>CAZWKM010000309.1:0-3053 GCA_964634165.1 uncultured Pirellulales bacterium
ACCGCCACATTAATGTTAGCATCACTTAGAACCAGATACATCAGCTCATTAGCATCATTATCTACAGCGCCGTAGAAGGACAACTGCAATACCTCAGCACCAATTACAGCCCAATCCTGCGCGGGGCTAAACGTTCGGACGGTCTCAGAATAATAATCATTGACCGGGAAACTGCCGTAGCGAATCTTCATCAACGGGTCACATGCGTAATTCAGCCCTGAAGCCGTCAAAAGATATATAGTTGCGTCGCCGTCCTGCGTCCACGTATTATAAATGCTGACGTCGTCATAGGACTCAAAATTATCCACGACAAGATAGTCTTCCACCTTAAAGCTCCATATATTTCCCGTCCAGGTATTTATGCCATTGACCTCATCGACCCTCCAATAGTAAGCGCGGCTGAGCTCAAGGCCGGCGGGGTCATAGGTGTTAGCATCCTGCGGCTGATGCGGATGGCTAACGGGAGGTGCATTTTCGTCCACGTCGGTAAGAGCGGTGCCGAAGTAAACGGTGTGCTTTTCTGCATAACGTCCCGGCGACCAGGTAAGCACCGCATCGGTGGGGACGTTTCCGGCGCCATCGGCGGGGATGGGGTTCGAGGCAATGTCACCATAGGTGATGTAAACTCGCACACGCACGCTGTTGAGGTCGAAGCCCGGTGAACCTCCTTCCCAATCTAATCCAAGGACGCGTATCGCGGACGGTACAAACGGCAGAGGAAGAATACCGGAGATGTCAAAACCAATCTCGGTGGGGAGCTTGCCGCCGGCATCTGAAGCCGTAGCTGTTCCAATGAGGAACTCGTGGCCGGCACCGTCAGTAATGAAGACATGAGCTTGTTCGCCCATTTGACCAACCTCGATAAGGATTATATCATCCCCATCGCCATCTACAAGCTCTCCGGGAAACTTCAATTCAACCCAATGTTCCGGTGGCATAGTAACCGCTGACAGGTCTGAGGGCGGAGGGCCAACAAGCCACTGCTGCGGAACTACCGGAACCTGGTAATATCCATCAACATCACTGCCTTTCCAACAATTGCCGTCAGGGTCATAGGCATCGAGCAGATAAGATGGATATTCGAACACCACCTCCTGGGCTAAAACAGCGCCGCCGAGCGCAAGAACTAAAGAAATAACGGCTAATTTTAAGAAGCAGATTTTTTCCATTTTTTCCCTCCAGGACACAGAACCGGCTCAGAAAGTATCGATGTGGATATATCTTAAGTGGCCAAAGAAGATTATATCATTTTCCCGCCCATAATGCAATAGGAAATCGCATCCGGATTAGATTAAGGTGCGGCGGAGGGATAACCGAATAGAAAAAATATTGATATACGAGGGATTATTGGTAAACTTGCGGCGGCAAATATCGTATTGCGTATATCGTATTGCGTATAACGCTGTGTAAAATCGCTGATAACAATAGGCAAACGAAAGAGTATCAAGGGAGGTGACGACAATAACTGATTATTCAATAAGTCCGGGAGGCGAAAAGTTCGCCATTCCCAAAGAGGATGAGTACGGTGCGGAGCTTTCGCGGATTGAGTCGCTGACAGAGGCGGCGCGCAGTGAGGGCAAGGAAATCGTTGTAGTAATGGGCGTTGGTTTTGTCGGTGCGGTTATGGCAGCTATTATCGCCGACAGCACGGACAAGAAGACGGGCAAGCCGAACAAGCTCGTCATCGGCTGTCAACGGCCGAGCACTCGAAGCTACTGGAAGATTCCACTGCTTAACCGAGGTGAGTCGCCGGTAAAGGCGGAAGACCCTGAGGTGGAGCCGATGATAGCCCGCTGTGTGCTCGAGAAAAAAACACTCGTGGCCACCTACAACAGCGACTGCCTTAAGCCGGCGGACTGCGTGGTCGTGGATGTTCAGTGCGATTATACAAAACAGGACCTCGGCAATATGCGGACCGGCAGAGCGGAAATGAGCGCACTGGAAGCGACAATAAAAACCATCAGTGAAAAGATACCGCCGAAATGCCTGACACTGATTGAGACGACGGTGGCGCCGGGGACAACGGAGTTCGTTGCCTGGCCGATTATGAAGAGGGCTTTTGCCGCGCGCGGGATAGACTCAGAGCCGCTGCTGGCACACAGCTTCGAGCGAGTTATGCCGGGAAGAAATTATGTTTCATCGATTCGGGATTTCTGGCGGGTCTGCTCCGGCTGTAATTCGGAATCAAAAGGACGTGTCGAGAAATTCCTGCGAGAAGTTCTGAACACGGAGGAATATCCGCTGACGGTCATGGACCGGCCTATCGAATCAGAGACTACGAAAATCGTGGAGAATTCCTTCCGTGCGACCATACTGGCGTTCCTTGACGAGTGGAGCTTGTTCTCGGAGCGCAACGGTGTTGACCTGATTAAGGTCATCAAGGCAATCAAGGTACGGCCGACACACAGCAATATCATATTTCCAGGCCCGGGGATTGGCGGTTACTGCCTGCCGAAGGACGGCGGGCTTGGGCACTGGGCATACAAGCACATTCTCGGCTTCGATGACGATATATTCAAGATAACAACAACGGCAATCGATATCAACGACACGCGCGGGCTTCACGCAGCGACACTGACAAGAGATGCACTGCGAAATATGGGTCGGCAAACAGCCGGCGCAACGATACTGCTGTGCGGAGCGAGCTATCGTCAGGATGTCGCCGACACGCGGTACAGCGGCTCGGAAATAATCGTCCGCAAACTAACCGAGATGGGGGCAGAGATGCGAGTGCACGACCCGTATCTCGAACACTGGTACGAGCTGGAAAAACAGGACAGGTATCCGGCATCGAGTCACTCCCTGGCAAGGTTTTTCCGGAATCAGGACAACCTGGCAAATATTCGTGTTCAGCACGACCTTGCCGCTGCGGTGAAGGGCGCTAAGGCGATGATACTGGCCGTGCCGCACGCCCCTTACCTGCAACTTGACCCTGACAAAATAGTCGAATGGGCGGGGAGACCGCTGGCGGTGATTGATTGCTTCGGCATACTGGACGATGAGAAAATCCGCCGGTACTTCGAGCTCGGCTGCGAAGTAAAAGCTTTAGGCCG
>CAZWKM010000310.1:0-3047 GCA_964634165.1 uncultured Pirellulales bacterium
GGTCATTAATTGGTCGAGGTATCTGACGGATATATCTTGTCGCCGGGCAATGATTCTGAGCTGGAGAGGCCCCCTGCCGACGTTTTCAGCCAGTTCCAACATAGCCCTTATTCCGTATCTGGTCCGAGTCGAAAGCCTCATAAAAAAGTCTCCTAATTCCTACGATATTAGTAGTATATTATACGAAATTATCAATATTTGTTTACAAAAAACCTGAAAAATCAGCAAAAAACCTGAAAAAATAGCAAAAAAAACTGAAAATTTTTCAAAATTTGCCGTTTTCGGCACTGCTGACAAGCCGGAATCAGTTCATTCATCCGGAAAAAGCACATTTTGCAACAAAGCTCAACAATCAATTTACTTGACAGCTTTATTAACCACCATTAGAATAGTAGGGCTTATTTTACAGCTATTAAAATGGGATGTTAGGGATGGCAAAAGGTTCCACAAAAAAAGTGGCGTTTATTTCTTCTTTCCTGCCAAGAAAATGTGGAATTGCGACTTTCACCTCGGACCTTATCGATAATACAGCAACAGCAGCCAAGGGTGAATTCGAACCGCTGGTAGTCGCAATGCGGTCGGAAGACCATAAATACAACGACCCGGTTAAATTTGAAATCCGCCAAAACGTAAAAAGCGATTATATCTGTGCTGCGGATTATATCAATTTCAGCCACGTTGACGTGGTTTCAGTACAGCACGAATTTGGGCTTTTCGGGGGTGACGCGGGCTCATATCTGAGCTTGCTGCTCGACAGACTAAAGGCCCCGACAATAACAACGCTTCATACAGTCCTCGATGACCCAAACCCGGCTTACCATAAGTCGTTAGTGGATGTGTGCAACGCCTCTTACAAGATAATCACTATGAACGAACGCGGGGTCGATATGCTGCGGGGCATTTACGGCATATCCGGCAAAAAAGTCCAACTGATTGCCCACGGGATACCGGATTTACCTTTCGTTGACAGCAACTACTACAAGCACAAATTCGGTATGGAAGGGCGAAGAACGATTTTGACGTTCGGGCTGCTCAGCAGGAAGAAAGGTGTAGAGGTTATGCTAAAGGCGATGCCGGCCATAATCGAGGCCGACCCGTCCATTCTATACATAGTCCTGGGAATGACACATCCAACCGTATTAAAACACGATGGCGAATCCTATAGATTCGGCTTACAGCGAATAGTAAAAGAATTGGACTTGAAGGAACATGTGATTTTTCACAACAGGTTTGTAAGCGACGAAGAACTACACAACTTTTTATGCGCAGCGGACATTTATGTTACCCCATATCTAAGCAAGGAACAATTGACCAGCGGGACGTTATCGTTTGCGGTCGGGACAGGCAAAGCGGTTGTCTCGACACCTTATTGGGCGGCAATGGAGCTGCTGGCCGACGGTCGAGGCAAACTGGTGAGCTTCGGCGATTTGACACAAATGGCTGAGGCAATAATAGAAATCCTTCAGGATAATTCGCTTTTTTATTCATTGCGAAGAAGCGCTTACGAGTACGGCAGGTCGCGAACGTGGCCGAAAATCGGGCAGGCCTACTGGAAATTGTTTAGCGCAAAGCGTCTGCCCGTCCGTATTGCCGCCAGGACCGCGCCGTCAGTGGCCAAAACAATATCGACTATTGAGGTTCCTGAGCCGTCGTTAGCGCACTTGAAAAAACTAACCGACGATACGGGTCTGTACCAGCACGCCAAATTCACGACACCAAATCGTAAATACGGCTACTGCACAGACGACAACGCAAGAGCAGTAATTGCAATGACCAAGTATTACGCGCAATACCCCGAGCCAGGAACTCTCGAGCTTTTCGATATATATCTGTCCTTTATTCTGCATTCACAAAACGACGACGGCTCGGTGAGAAACTTTATGAATTTTGACAGGACGTGGGTAAAAAATGAGCCTGCCAGTGATGCTCTCGGCAGAGTATTGTGGGCGTTCGGAACGGTCATGGCAAAGCCGCCTTCGCCATCGTATTTATCAATAATCAAAGACTGTTTTGACAGGCCCGTAAAACATGTGGAGAAACAATACCCAAGGGGTATGGCGTATTCAATACTTGGTATGAATGATTACCTCGAGCAGTTTCCCGGCGCCAGTGACATCAAACGCCAATTGACAATAGCTGCAGACGGATTGATAGCACAGTACGAAGAAAACAGTCTGCCTGACTGGCAGTGGTTTGAGGACACACTAACTTACGACAACGCCGTTTTGCCACACGCGCTATTTGTTGCCGGCCTGACTCTTGGTGACAAGAAATACATCGAAGTTGCGGAAAAAACGTGTGAATTTCTGCTGGCAAATACTTTCAATGGCGAACATTTCAGTTTCATCGGCTGCAAGGGATGGTACGAACGCGGAAAGACAAAAGCTGCATTTGACCAGCAGCCGATAGAAGCTGCAAGTACGGTTATGATGTTAAGGCCCGCTTATGATGCCACACAAAACAGCAGATATTTGACACTGCAAAGAAAAGCGTTCGACTGGTTTCTGGGGGAAAACGACCTGCATATTCCGCTCTACGACTTTAGAACCAAAGGATGCTGCGATGCGCTAATTCCCGACGGGGTTAACAGCAATCAAGGTGCAGAGAGCACGCTGAGCTTTTTGCTGAGCTTATTGGCAATAGTCGAAAGCTACACCATAGCCGACAAGATTGAGGGCGGTAAAGGTGTTTCCCTGCGGCAAGCTCGGCTGATAGAGCAAACGATCAAAAAATCTGCACCTATAAAAAGTATACCTGTTAAGGGCAAACCTAAAAAAAGGCAGGTCGAAGAGCTTGCCTAAACCCGCATTTCTCAGTCGGAGTGGTGGGGCAAGCCCCACCCTACAAGACTTGACAAGACGATAAGATTACAGTTAGACTTGTGAGTGAAAATTATTATTACCGAACCAGCGGCCGCACTCGGACGCCGCACAGGCGACGCCGGTGAGCTTGCCATTAACTGAAACTAAGCAGTCGGACTGTCATGGCCTGTTCAGCAGGTTGCCGGCTTCTTCGGCAGTCCAGGTGATATCACGGCCCAAGCCTGC
>CAZWKM010000311.1:0-3040 GCA_964634165.1 uncultured Pirellulales bacterium
ATGTTTGAGTCGTTGACTGAGAAATTCAATTCAGTTTTCCGGTCGCTGTCCGGCCGGGGACGGATTACCGAAGCAAATATATCAGACGCTATGCGCGATGTCCGCAAGGCCCTTCTCGAAGCGGACGCTAACTATAATGTGGTAAAGCAGTTCTGCAAGGATGTTACGGAAGCGGCCATCGGCGCTGAGGTGATAAAAAGCCTTCATCCCGGCCAGGTTCTGGTAAAAATCGTCAACGATGAGCTTACAAAGCTGATGGGCCCGGTCGATAGCAGTGTCTATTTTGTCTCGCCCGGGCCTACCATAATTATGTTGGCTGGTCTGCAGGGCGGTGGCAAAACCACTACCGCCGCGAAACTCGGCAAATACCTGGTCGGAAAGGGCAAGAAAACACTATTAGTGGCTGATGACCTGCGAAGACCGGCCGCCATCGAGCAATTGGTCGTTCTGGGGCAGCAAGTAAATATCGATGTTTACAGTGAAGAAGGCAAGAATTCGGTCAAGGTTGCAAAAAATGCTGTAAAGCACGCCCGCAAGAACAGTTACGATGTGGCATTGCTCGACACAGCCGGTCGGCTGCATATAGATGAAGAAATGATGGCTGAGCTGGCCGACGTCGCAAAGACTATCAACCCACATCAGATTTATTTAGTCTGCGATGCGATGACCGGCCAGGACGCCGTTAATTCCGCCAAGGAGTTCAATGAGCGGCTGGAACTCGATGGCGTTATCCTTACAAAACTGGACGGCGATGCCCGCGGCGGAGCTGCGCTGAGTGTGAAGGCCGTAACCGGAAAGCCCATTAAGTTTATCGGGGTCGGCGAAAAGCTCGACAAACTCGAAGAATTCCACCCCGACCGTATGGCCGGCAGAATCCTCGGTATGGGTGATGTGGTGTCACTCGTCGAGAAGGCTCAGGAGCATTTCGAGGCCGAAGAGGCGGAAAAACTGCAAAAGAAGATGGCCAAGGGCAGTTTTGGCTTTGATGATTTTCTCAAGCAAATGCAGGCCGTCAAAAAAATGGGCGGTATTAAAGATATGCTCAAAATGGTGCCCGGAATGGGAGGGCAGCTTGGCGAACTGGATCTTGACGGCGGAGAGTTGGGGCAAATGGAAGCAATTGTGTATTCGATGACGCCGGCCGAACGTCGCGACCCCGATATTATAGATTCGCCGAGACGAAGGCGGGTCGCAGCAGGGGCTGGTGTGGAAGTCAACGATGTTTCCAGTTTAGTAAAGACGTTTAGGCGCAGCCGGGATATGATGAAGGCAATCAGCGGCGGAAGCGGCGGGCTTAAGGGTCTATTTTCCGGCGGTTTTAATATGGACACATTAAGCGCAGCTATGACCGGCGGGAGAAAAATAAAGCAGCGCTCAAAGCGAAAAAGAATCATAAAACGAAGAGGAAAAACGAAACGGCGATGAAATTGATGCTTGATACTCGTAAAGGGGGAAATATCGAGAATCGAGAGGAAAATCGTGGAAAGAAAGGTTGTCATGAATAAAAATTTAAGCCGTCGTGGTTTTTTGAAAGTCATTGGGCTGGGAGCGGCATCGCTGACGATGCCGGGATGCTTGGGTGCTTCTAAGGAGACCGCTGGCAGTGGAACTGGTGGTCGGCCGCCGAACTTCATTATCATTTTCTGTGACGACCTGGGCTATGGCGACCTCGGCTGTTTCGGCTCAAATAAACATCGCACGCCGAACCTCGACCGTATGGCCACCGAGGGTATGCGGTTTACCAGCTTCTATGTAACCAGCGGTGTATGTACACCATCCCGGTCGAGTCTGATGACCGGCTGCTATCCGCGCCGGGTCAATATGCATCAAAATGACGATGGCCTGTGCGTGCTGTTTCCGGTCAACAAGAAGGGACTCAATCCGGATGAAATCACCATCGCAGACTTACTCAAAGAGCAGGGTTACGCTACCGCGTGCATCGGCAAATGGCACCTCGGCGACCAGCGAGAGTTTCTCCCCACAAGCCAGGGCTTCGATTATTACTACGGTATTCCATACAGCAATGATATGGGCGGAAAGCCCGGCAGCAAACGCCCACCTCTGCCGCTCCTGCGCAATGAAACCGTTATCGAAGCGCCAGCCAATCAGAACACGCTGACAAAACGCTACACAGAACAGGCGATTAAGTTCATAACGGCCAACAAGGACAGGCCTTTCTTTGTGTACCTGCCGCACACGATGCCACACAACCCGCTTCATGTCAGTGAGACCTTCCGCGGGCGTTCCCCGCACGGGATTTATGCTGATGTCATTGAGGAAATTGACTGGTCCGTTGGACAGATCCTCGAGACGTTGAGGCAACTGAATCTTGCGGGCAAAACGCTCGTTGTGTTCACTTCAGACAACGGCGCCACGGGCGGCAAAGGCAGAAGCAACGCTCCGCTCCGCGGGCACAAAGGAAGCACCTGGGAGGGCGGCATGCGAGAGCCGTGTGTGGTACGCTGGCCCGGAAAAATCCCCGCAGGCAAAACCTGCGATGAGTTGTCTTCGACGATGGACCTGTTGCCCACTTTCGCTCGACTGGCCGGTACCAAACCACCCAGTGACCGCATCATCGACGGCAAAGACATCTGGCCGCTTATGGCCGGCAAAAAAACAGCAAAATCGCCGCACGAGGCCTTCTATTATTACCAGATTGACCAATTGCAGGCAGTGCGGTCGGGCAAGTGGAAACTGCATCTGCAGCTTGCAGTAAAAAAACGAAACTGGAGAAAGGGCATACCCAACAGCCCTCTTCAGTTGTATGACCTGAAAGCCGACATCGGCGAAAAAAATAACGTTGCAGATGACCACCCCGACGTGGTCAAGCGTCTTCTCGCTCTTGCCGAAAAGGCCCGCGAGGACATCGGCGACGTCAATCGCAAGGGCAGACACCAGCGCCCGGCTGGTTGGGTCGAAAGTCCCGAGCCGCTGCTCCTTTCATCAGATTAACTCTATGGCTGAAACGAAAAGGAAAATAAAACGGCAATAAAACAGAATATTTCGATTGAGCAATACCTAAGAAAATTGGCTCGGTTTG
>CAZWKM010000312.1:0-3038 GCA_964634165.1 uncultured Pirellulales bacterium
GACGCTGTAAACGAGATGCTGAATGCGGATGACCGGACGTTTGAGCAGGCCGTCAAGAAAAGGCTCAAAATCGGAAAACCAGGCGGTGGATATATACTTTCTTCGGCCTGCAGTGTAGCTCCGTACGTCAAACCCGGGCGGCTTAAAAAACTTGCAGAATTCGCAAAGCAATTCGGCAAATATTGATAATAAACCTGTGATGCCAACCGACTGTTTACCCTGGGGCTTCAACCACCCGCTCGCCTCTGCTGGTCAGCACTTACCACCATTTGGGTTTTTTTTCGAGAAATTCGAGGACGGCCTGATACTTGGGGGCGTCTGCTGCCGGCTGGCCGTGGTACTCCATCAGCCCCCAGCTTCCCCACTTGGAGTACCTGCCCGTCGAGGAGAAGATGGCCATCATTGTCCCGCCGGAGTTCTTCCAGCCTTGCAAATAGCCGAGATAGAGCTGTTTCATCCGTGGATGGCGGTTGGCTGCGTGGAACAACTGTTCCAGGGGCTTGTTGTTTTCGGCGCCGCCGTGGCCGACAAGGTGCTGTCCGCCTTCATAGGCAACCAATCGAAGCCCCCGCTCCTTGGCCTGCTGTGCCTGTTTGGCAATAATCTGGTTATTTTTCTCGATATACTCTTCACATTTGTCGAGCACCTGCTCGACGCTCATTTTTGCAGTTTTATCCTGGTTTCTGGGATTGCCCAGCGCGTGGCCGAAGTACGGGGCGATTCCGAGAACGTCGGCGTGTTTATACGCATCCTCGAAATCCATCACCTGCACACTGGTCCACGGGTTTGCGCTCTGTGCAGCCAACACACGTACTAATCGCTTTTTGCCGCCAAATACTTCCTCCCATATTTTGAAAATCTGCACGGAGCGTTTGGAGTAGAATCGCAGTTGCGCCTGATAGTCGTTGTTGCTAAGTCCCAGCTTTTTGCCCTTGTCCTTACAGTATCGTGCCTGGCCGAAGATGCTGTTCCAGCACTCATTCGAGTACTCGACGTACACCTTGAGGTTGGGCTTGAGCTGGTGCTTTACCATTTTCGCAAATTCACGGATGTACTCGTCGGTTGCCGGATGCGGCATACAGAACCAGGGGTCGGCATTGAGAGTGTTGGCCAGTTGGAGCATATATTCCAGCGCCACCTCGCCGGATGTTCCCTGCGTCTGTACCGTGGGCGTGGAACGGTCGGCCCAGTTGGTCTGCCTGGAATTGTTAGTGTGCTGAAAGTCCATAAAGCGAATGACCTTGAATTTTTCCCATCGCTTGAGAAAGTCGGGATGGAAGCGCTGTTTGCTGTACGTACTTTCAAATCCGGGCAGGATGAACCGTATGTTTCGGACCGGATCGCGGGGGTTCGTTTCGGTAATCCGCAGCGAGAGCAGATTCTGTTCGGGCTTTACCTTAACTCGCACACGGCCCGGCTGTGCCTCCACTACCGACGTGCCATAGGCAAACTTAATCTGTCCCCGGCCGTCATAAAGGCACGTATAGACTCCGCCGGGATAACGTCCGTTGATGCTGCTGAGTATGATTGAATCGGCAAACTGCCCGTTCTCAGCCAGCGACCGCACCCAGCCGTCCTCGGTCAGGTCGAGCGGGCCGCCCTGCCCATACTTCTTGCCCGGCGCCTGACTCTTCCAGGTTTGGGAATGCCTGAAAAGGTCAACAAACACAATTTCCGTTGAGTAATATGTAACGCCGCCAAGGTTGATGCCAAATGCGGAATTCTTGTTAGGTCTCCGTGCTTTTTCGTCGGCTTCTCCGATTCCCGCAGGACCGAATAAAGCGAGCAGCATAAGGAGCAGAGAGAAGATTCGCGTATCGAGCATCGAGTATCCAGTATCGAGCATCGAGTATCGCCCTTAGAATTGCTTTACAAAACTAACCCCCATTGCCGGGCTATTGCTGCTTGCCGTAAAGGGCAGCACCTTAAACCCCGCAACTTCGAGCTCTTTATGTTTTCCTGCAAAGGTATGGCCGACCACCCAGCCGAGAGTTGCCCCAAAGACAATGTCACTGCCCCAGTGGTCGCCCGAGTCTATCATTCGATAGCTCACAAGAGAAGCCACTGCATACGACGGAATGCCTACCCTCGGCCCGTAAAACTCATCCAATACAGAGGCGACCGTGAACGAGCTCGCAGCATGACCGCTGGGCCAGGCCCATTTCTTCCCGTTCGGACTTTCATTGTCCCTGATAGCTTTTAGAGACATCGTTATCACACTCGTCACCCCTAAGGCCCTTAGCATCGCCCCCGCCCGCTGTTTGTTAAACTCATCCTGGCTCTTTGCACTCATCGCATACCAGAGACTCGACACCCCAAGGTGTGTCCACGGAGAGCCAATTATGTTAAGACTCTCATCTGTAAAACCGTGGAATACTCGTGGATTATCGAAGTTCTCCGCCAGCTCTTTATCGGCGTCGCTGCTGTGCATCGCAATACTTGCGCCGCCGGCCAGAAGCAAAGCAATCATATTATCCGGTTTCAAAAAGGTCTCTTTTGTATCTTCAATAATCCTCTTCGGCCAATCTTCGATATTTATCGTGGCGGACTCAAGAAGGTACCCCGATGTTTCAGACAGCTCCTCCAGGCCATCTTTTGAACCCTCGATAACCCTGCCGGGCAAACTGGCAAGTCCGTTCGCGGCGGATTCAAGGAAACCTTCCTTTTCAGATTGCTGCTCTGTTTGACTCGCACAGCCGGCAGCAAAAATCAAGCCTGCAAAAACAAGCCACAGCCAGCATCGGTTCCAGCAATATCCTCTCATTTGAAAAAGTCCTCAACAGTTATTAAATTCACACCACGCACAAGTAATTCACGCTGCAATATATTACGGCTATTATCGAACGAAACTACAGAAGATTGTGGTGGTTTTGCTAAAAAAAATGCTTATTTTGTCGAAAAAACGCTCTTTAGAAACGTTTTGGTCATTTGAACATTTGAGTTTTGGTATTGTTTCGTGCTTCGAATTTCGTATTTATCTTTTGTATATCCGCTATTCTTTAGTCCTCGAAGGGTACAGCAGCCGAGTAATTTGGCGC
>CAZWKM010000313.1:0-3037 GCA_964634165.1 uncultured Pirellulales bacterium
TCTCGTAAAACGATTGCAGACGGCCTTGACTAATTCTTCGAGCTTAGGGAGACAGACGTCTATGTCTTTGAAATTTTTGGCGATTTGCACGACCACCTCTGCCATTTACCATTTTCTCCGTCAAACAGACGCCGGATCTTCGATATTTACTATTGACTATTGGTTTGAGATTTAGAACCTCGTTTGCTCTTTTCATCTTCGGTCGATGTTCCTTCGGGTACATCCGGTGCTTTTGGATATGCCATTCGGCCGTGATAGTGTGCCGCTAAGGTTTTTGATATACTTGCCTCTATCTGACTTAATTCCCGCAGAGAGAGGTCGCATTCATCGAATTGCCCGTCCTGCAGACGTTTCATAGACATATTGTGCACGACCGCTTCTATTCTCGTTGGGGTTACTTCAGTCAGGGACCTGACGGCACTTTCTACGGTGTCGGCCAACATTACAATGGCGGCTTCTTTAGTTCGCGGCTTTGGGCCGGTATATCTAAATTCGCTTTCAGAGGGCGGAGCAACATCCTTGAGTTTTGAGTCTTTACTTTTGAGTTTTTTGGCCTCATTGTAAAAATATTCGACCAGTGTCGTGCCGTGGTGTGTTTCGATGAATTGCCGAAGCACGACGGGTAAGCCGTATTCCTTGGCCATTTCTATCCCATCTTTGACGTGGCCTACGATAATCAATTGACTCATTGTAGGCGAGAGCTCCTTGTGGCGACTGGTGGAGCCCGTCTCGTTCTCGGCAAAATAGCCGGGCTTATTGGTTTTTCCGATATCATGGTAGTAAGCGCCGACCCTGCACAAAAGGCCGTTGCGGTTGATTGCCTCGGCAGCGGCCTCGGCAATAGAACCTATTAACAAACTATGGCTGAATGTGCCGGGTGCTTCCATAGCAAGTCTTTTCAACAACGGCTGATTCGCATCGCTGTAGTCCAGGAGCGTCATACTCGTTGCTATGCGAAAGACTTTTTCGATAAGCGGCAGCAGACTCTGGATGAGCAGTCCTACCAGGAAAGTGGCAAGTGCGTGGTAGCCCGCGTTACTGAAGGCCTCGCTGGTCTGGGAACCCGCCAAAAAGCCCAAAGCGAGCGCTGTTATGAACACTATTACCGCCGCCAGGGCGCTTACCTCAAGCAATTTCATTCTTGTTCGGATTTCTCTCAAGAAGAAACAACAAGTAATAGCGCCGGAAGCCATTATCAGAAACAGGAACAACAGGTCAATATCCGTCTTCGGTTCTGCAGCGAAACAGGCAAAGAGACAATAGAATATACTCATACCTATTGCAAAGCGTTGGTCATAAGCGATTGTTAAAATGATGGCTGCTGTGACGGCGGTCCCGGTGGCCACGAATGCTCCAAGTTTGGCTGTGATTAACAATAAGATAAACAGGCCGACCAGTGCCAGAGCTCTGGCGTGGTTTTTTATAATTCGGCCTTGGTAGTGATGGATATAGAAAGCCGCACCCAGAGAAATCAGCACCACTATAAGAGCTTTTGGCACCAGGCCAGGATAGTCGGCTTGCTTTATTAGTTCTAATGATATGATGGGGATACAGAGGACGACGAAAAGGAGCCACAGCAGGGCTGAGATTAAACGCTCGGCGGTGGCGAACCGGCTTATTTGCGAGAGTCGCTCAGTAGCTATACTCCTGCGCACCTGGTTTCGTCTCGGACTTGTTTTTTTGAAAAACCACATTTGTTTACTCTGCTATCACCATTTAGGGCAACGAAAAAAGGTGCGCCTGTTTTTCGCTTTGCTTTTTACCTTTTAGCGTTTCCCTTTTTTCTGTAGGCCCGCACGATATTTTGGACCAATCGATGTCGTACGATGTCTCTCTGGGTCAACTCTACAGAAGCTATACCTTTGATTCGCCGCAGCGTTGTAATCGCTTCAACCATTCCGCTTTTCTGGCCTGTTTCCAGGTCAATCTGCGTTATGTCGCCGTTTATAATCATTTTGGAGCCGTGGCCCAATCTTGTCAAGACCATTAGCATCTGCAGGGGCGAGGTGTTCTGGGCTTCGTCACAGATGATGACGGCTTCGTTTAATGTTCGGCCACGCATAAAGGCAAGCGGAATAATTTCGATAATGTCCAGCTCCATAAATTTTTTCATCTGGGCGAAATCCATCATATCTTCGAGAGCGTCAAAGAGTGGGCGAAGATATGGATTTACCTTTGCCTGTATATCGCCCGGCAGGAAGCCGAGTTTTTCACCTGCCTCCACAGCGGGGCGGGCAAGGACGATTCTCCTGATTTGCTTTTTCTTTAGCATTGAGACTGCCACTGCGACGGCGAGGTATGTTTTGCCGGTTCCGGCTGGTCCTATACAAAAGATAAGGTCGTTGGCCAACATTGCTTCGACGTACTTTAGCTGTCCCTTGGTGGATGGCTCGATAATCTTTTTGTGGGAATAGACGGCAATGGCGTCGCAGGTCTCGGCAGTTATGGGTGAGCCGTCTCGAGCGATAAAAGCGGTTACATCTGCAGCGGTGAGCGAGCGGCGTTTGATAAGGCGTTTTTGCATTCTGTCGATAATCTCAGCGGCCTTGGTTACACTTTTTTCCTCGCCGGTGATTATTAAATTGGCCTGGCGGGCGGTGATTTGGACGCCGAGGGATTGGCGCAAAAGACGAAGGTGACTGTCGGCAGGGCCGAACAGTTCAAGCTGCCTGTGAGCTGAATCTAATTGTATGGTAACTTCCAAAGTTTTTCTCTATCAAGAGCCGAACATAAAGAACAAGTAAGCAAACGGCGCTGCGAGCAACGGCGAATCAATAATGTCCAATATTCCGCCGAAGCCCGGTACATTGTTTGCTGAATCCTTTTGCTCGGCGTCTCGCTTTATCATAGACTCGGCCAAATCTCCAAGCTGGCCTATAAAGGCAAAACAAAAGCCAAAGATTGCCGCCAACCACCAGGACATTATACCAAATATTCTGGTAAAGATGATAGCAACAATCACTGCAGCAGCTACGGCGCCGGCCATACCTTCCCAGGTCTTTGAGGGGCTGATTTTCGGCGAAAATTTGTGCCTGCC
>CAZWKM010000314.1:0-3035 GCA_964634165.1 uncultured Pirellulales bacterium
AGGACGGCGCTTAAAACTTGGCAAGCTGGAATTAAGCTATCCTTCCGACAAATCGTTAAAGGTACGAACGGTATTCGAACGGGAATTCAGGGTGATTTTTCCCGGTCAAAAAGGAAAAATCAAGGTCCAAAGCAATGGGAAAAGCGTTAAATGTCTCCAAAAATATGTTCCCGTCCCCGAAGTCATATTCATTGCCTCGCCTCATAAAACCTATATTGTTTCAATATAACTATATTACTCAAACTGACCGATTAGTCAGTTTGAAGGCATTAGGCATGAGGCATTAGAGAACATTATGGTCTGCTAAAAAGCGGAAAGTTAAAATGTATATAAAGTGTTATATGACAAGATTTTAACAAGTTTCAACCTGCGAAACCGATTAGTTTGAGTTATAAGTTTTTGTTTTGCGGCTGGTTGTGTTACCCAGCCAAACTGGAAAATCAGGCCCCAAGGGCCTGAACGCTTACAATTACTGTTTTATACGTATTGCTATCTTGTATTGTAGTATTAGTATTACGGGTGGGTTGAGAACCCGCCCTGCAGGTAATAATGAAAGGGTCTGATTATGGTTAACAGAATTGTTGTTGTATTAACGAGTGTGTTTTTAGCGGTTGTGTTTTTGACGCCTGTAGTGGCCAAGGGGTACGAGGCCGATCCGGATACCTCAGTGCTTTGGTACAGGCAGCCGGCGAAGATATGGTCGGAGGCTATGCCGTTGGGTAACGGTCGTCTGGGGGCGATGTTGTTCGGCGATCCGGCCAAAGAGAGGATACTGCTGAATGAAGAGACCGTCTGGACGGGTGGGCCATATAACCCGACCAATACCAAAGGTGCTAAACATTTGTCCAGGATACGGGAGCTTGTTTTTGAGGGTGATTATGCCCAGGCGCACAGACTGTTTGGCCGCTACATGATGGGCACGCCGGTAGAGCAGATGAAATATCAGCCTTTGGGTGACCTGTGGTTGAATTTTCCGGGCCACGATAGAGTTACGGACTACAGGCGTGATTTGAATATGGATACCGCGATCGCGAGCGTTACCTATAAAATTGGTGACGTTGAGTTTAAGCGGGAGGTATTAGTCAGTCCGGTCGATCAGGTGGTTGTATTACGTCTGACGGTGAGTGAGCCGGGGCAGATATCCTTTACGGCCCAGCTTACCGGGTACCGAAACACAGCCCATTCCAATTACGGCAGTGAGTTTTATCGTATGGATGGTGTCAGGCCCGACAGCCTGCAATTGTACGGCAGGACTTCGACATTTCTGGGTGTTGAAGGGAGGGTCAAATTTTTTGCCCGGGCCAGGGTGTTCAACCAGGGCGGTAAAATTAAGGTTGATTATGACAGCCTGACGGTAACCGACGCCGACGCGGTAACAATTTTGATTCCCATGGCGACAAATTTTGTAAGTTATAAAGACCTCAGCGGCAATGCCGACAAACGGGTCATGGGTGTGCTGGCCAAAGTAGCTGGTAAGTCTTACGCGAAGATTCGTGCCGACCATATCGCGGCCCACCAAAAGCTTTACCGCCGCGTAGTGATTGATTTCGGTTCGAACGACGCCTCCGGTAAGCCGACAGACGAGCGTTTTAAGAATTTCGTAGCGGGGGGGTCCGATCCACAGTTGGCGGCGCTGTATTTTCAGTATGGCAGATACATGCTTATCAGCAGTTCTCGTCCGGGTACAAAAGCTGCCAATCTTCAGGGCATCTGGAACGAGCAGATGAATCCCAGTTGGGACAGCAAGTACACCACGAATATCAATCTGGAGATGAACTATTGGCCCGCCGAGGTTGCAAATCTGGCCGACTGTGCCGAGCCTCTTATTGATATGATGTGTGAGATAACCGAGCCGGGCGCCTATACAGCGAAAAAATCCTATGGCGCGCGCGGCTGGGTGCTGCATCAGAATACCGACAGGTGGTACGCGACCGCGCCGATGGATGGTCCGTCGTGGGGAACATTCTCAACCGGTGGCGCGTGGCTGTGCACGCAGCTTTGGGAACACTATCTGTATAGTCTGGATAAGGACTATCTTAAGAGGGCATATCCTGTACTAAAGGGTTCGGCATTGTTTTTCGTTGACACATTGGTAGAGCATCCGAAATACAAGGTTCTGGTGACCTGCCCGGCGACCTCGCCGGAGAATGTGCCGCACCGGCCGGGTAATAAACCAGTACACGATGAGGTCATGGGAGGCAATATCACGCCAAACATCTGCGCCGGGCCCACTATGGACTCGCAACTCATCAGAGATTTGTTTAACGCTGTGATTGAGGCATCTGAGATTTTGGACAGGGATAAAAAACTGCGTAAACAGTTACGTCAGAAGCTCACCAGGCTGGCCCCGATGAAGATCGGCCAATATGGCCAACTGCAGGAATGGATCGACGATTGGGACAATCCTGAAGATACGCATCGTCACTTCTCACATCTTTATGGCATGTTCCCGAGCTGTCAGATAAACATCAGGCAAACGCCCAGGCTCGCCGAAGCGGTGAAAAAATCGGTTACGATGAGAGGCGACTTTGGGACGGGATTTTCCATGGCGTGGAAGATGGGGCTGTGGGCCAGGCTGCTCGACGGCGAGCACGCTCACAAGATTTTCCGCCATCTGATTGACAAAAATACCTGTGTGAACCTGTTCAGTAAATGTTTCGGCTCGCCCCAGGTGGACGGCATGTTCGGCGCCTGCGCCACTTTGGCGGAGATGATTTTGCAGAGTTATGACGGTAATATACATCTTTTGCCGGCGCTACCGTCGGCATGGCCTCAAGGTAAGGTAAAGGGCCTGCGGGCAAGGGGCGGGTTTGTCGTCGATTTCGAATGGGCCGGCGGAAAACTTACAAAAGCCGTTGTACATTCAACCCGCAATCGAAAATGTAAAGTGAAATATGGCGACAAGGTAATCGAAGTTGATACGACAGCAGGTCGAAGTTACACCCTGAATGCCGATTTGAAATTATAGCAAGACTTTTGCAAAATTGCCATATTTGCATCAGCCATAATTGTCCCAAAAATTGTGGGAAAATTTT
>CAZWKM010000315.1:0-3030 GCA_964634165.1 uncultured Pirellulales bacterium
AATGACAAAGGGGTTCGCGGGAATGACAAAGGGGTTCGCGGGAATGACAAAGGGGTTCGCGGGAATGACAAAGGGGGCTGCGGGAATGACCCCCGACAGAGACATTCGAGGGCAGGCAGGAAGGGTCGCCCAAGAGCCGACCGACGGTGTTTTTGACGATGTAATCAACGATATAGGAAGGTGTATAATAGACGCCGCCGGCTTTTTTTACTTCGGGTTTTGGTTCGATTTTTACTCGGCGTGCCGATGATATTGTTATGACGCTTCCGAGGAACTGTTCGTAGACGTTGCCGAGTATTTCGGGGGGCAGGACGGAGAATTCATAAGGGCATTGAGGATAATAGAGACTATTCAAAAGATACTTTAGGGGATTGTCATCGATAACGAGATTTAGTGTAAGCTCGTCAGGTGGTTCTGAACGGCCTTTTTCCTCGCGAAAGTGAAAGAGGCCGGAGTTGTATTTTGCATCGGCTTGCTCGAATACTTTGCACAGACGCGGATAGGTATGATCTCCGCTAACGATGGCAAGAAGCTGGGCGTATTGTTCGATGCCACGGTCTTCAGCCATTCGGAGGAAGATGATTCTGTCGATGGTTCGCTGGACGGCAAAGTTTATTTGTGGCACCGTTAAAGTTCTATTTTTGTGGGCGATGATTTTTGCGAGCTGTTCCCGCCAATCTTCGATTTCTTCGAGGAATTCTTTATCGACGGTAGTTGTGCCACGTTTTCCTTTTGTGGAGACGGCGAATTTGTCGAATGAGCCCTTGTAAATCGCATCTTTGGAGAAGATGCTTTCGATATCGCTCCAATGTTTAACGTATTCTTTGTAGTTGAGGTACATAATTCTCGCTGTGCCGGCTCTATCAGTTTGCTTTGGGCGGGTCTGGCAGTCGTAAACGGCAAATTCTTCAAAATCGGTGAGGATAGACAGCGGCAGCTTTGCGCTCCAGGCATAACGGCGGAGTTGATAAGCAGGATGCGGGTCGCCTTTTATGTCGATGGACGGTTTCTTTGCTTCGAGGAAGAACTTGCGAGTTCCGCCGATGCGGAAGCTGTAATCCGGCGCCTTGGTTGCACTGCCGACCTTTATGGCGTCTTCGTGTATGACGTCCTTGTAGGCCTGGGCGTTGCCAGCTATGTTCGTTACGTCCCAGCCTAATTCTTCGAAGAACGGGTCGATGAATTCTCTGCGAAGCTGGGCCTCATTATATTGTTGCGAACGGTAGGCGTCGATGTTGCGGTCAAACGTCTCGATAAGTTCTGCAACTCTTGGCGGTACGTTAGCCATTTGGGTGTTTCCCCATAATCATTGTTATAGTTAGTTTCAGGACAATATTAGCATCAAGAGTTGGAAAAGGCAAATATTAGTTTTGAGTTTTTAGTGTTTAGTTTTTAGTTGGAGGAGATTCATCGCTCGTCGCTCGTGGCCCGTGAAGCGGGGGCCGGTTTGACAGAGGACGGAGGACAAAGGACGGAGGACAGAGGACGGAAGACAGAAGACGGAGGGAGGATAGAAGATAAGCACTAAATCCGAAGCTCTCAACAAATCCAAACCTCAAATGATAAAAAAGGCTCGTACGAGCAGATCTGGTAACGTTTGAGCGGGCGAGGGGGCGGTATAGTCGGTGAGGGGGGTTCTGGAAATCGGAAAAAAGGCTTTTTAAGGAAAACGGGCAGGTAATCAATCAAAAGAACCACAATGAATTGCGGTTTTTTTCAACAGGGCCACTGTCCATAGCATTGATTTTGAGTCAAAAATGGGTATCGACAAAAAAATTTTAATTTTTTCTATTTTATACGGGTTTTACCGTTGACAACCTACGGGTTATGCAGTAGTTTGTGTTCAAATTGGTAAATTGACAAAGGAATGGTATTTTTTGGCAAGTTTAATTAGGAGAGTAGTTCAATGGCAAGACCACGTCACAAAAACCCAACTCCCGCGGAGTTAGAGGTTCTGCAGATTATCTGGGAACATGGGCCATGCACAGTTAGAGAGGTTATGAATTTACTCAAGCCTAAACGGCCCAGGGCTTATACCTCAGTTATGAGCCTGATGAACGTTATGGCCGAGAAAGGCCTGCTTAATCAGAAGCCCAAAGGAAGAGCATTTATCTATTCAGCGAAGGTCTCGCGGGACAAAACCCAGTCCAGTATGCTCAGTGACTTACAAAATCGAGCCTTTGACGGCTCTGCAAATGCCCTGGTAGCACATTTGCTTCAGCAGACTGAGCCAAACAGCGAAGAATTGGACGAAATCCACAAAACCATTACCAAGTTTACTCGAAAGAAAGGGGGCGCATAATGTCAATAGTTGAATCCCTTTCTCAGCCCCTCTGGCAACGGCTTGGCCTGACGTTGGTGCACTTTCTCTGGCAAGGTCTGGCTGTAGCTGTTCTGGCTGGCGCATTTGTCAGAGTGTTCAGATTAAACCATGGTAATACTCGCTATGCCGCTTATCTTCTGGCTTTTATAGCCATGATCGTTTGCCCTGTAGTAACCTTCACGGCACTTGATATTCCCATAAGTCCAAACGCCGAGCTTGTGACAGGAGCAGAATCCACCGAGGCCATTGATATGGTTTCTTACACGGCTTTACCTGCAGGTGATTTTTTGCCGGAAGCCGAGATTTCAATGCCCGGTATTTCAAGTCCTGCTGCTATGACAAATTCAATTCCGTTAGGCGAAAGAATATCCGGCTGGCTGAATGTATCGATGCCCTGGATTTTGGTGATATGGATGGTTGGGGTTATCGTGCTGAGTGTGCGATTGGTTATGGGATTTGTCGGCGTATATCGCTGGCGTCATCATTTAGAACCACTGCCGGAAAGGCTTGCCCAGCGGATTGCTTCGCTAAGTGAAGGGCTGTGTATGCGGGGCTTTTCGCGTGTATTCATATCACCTTCAATTTTGCAGGCAATGGCTGTCGGTTACTTACGGCCGATGGCGCTGCTGCCTGCCGCGATGGTAATGCAGATGCAGCCGGAAATGCTCGAAGCGGTGATAGCCCATGAATTAGCCCATATTCGCAGG
>CAZWKM010000316.1:0-3022 GCA_964634165.1 uncultured Pirellulales bacterium
CGTAACTTTTGTACCGCTGCGAATGATTAAGCCGTCGTATTTACCGATAATCTTAGCGAGCTCATCTTCGCCGATACCGGTTTTAACAGTGGCTTCAACGTCATCCGTCGAATTAAGTAAGTCAATTCCTTCCTGTGCAAGTTTATCTGTTATCAGCACCTTAATCATTGTCGAACTCCGAAAACTTCTTTATTTCCCAAATTCCGTATTCACATTGTAGCCACACCCCTAAAAAATAGCAAGCATTGATAATTTACGGATACATGCAGAAATTGGACATCTTATAAACCAAGGCGTGGCAATCTCAGCCCAATAGTCAATTGTAAATAGTAAATAGTCAATGAAAATTCCCTTGCCTTTCCCCACAATCCAGACCATAATATCACACGAGATACGCTTCACGGTTTACCCTGAGCTTTGTCGAAGGGATATACGCAATACGATATACGAAAAATTGTAGGCTGTGCTCCGCACAGTATTATCTGCTTTTGAAAATTTCAAAATTCGAATTTTGAATTTGTTTCGGATTTCGTGCTTCGATTTTCGTGCTTTCAAAAAATTGTAGGGTGTGCACTGCACACCATTATTATCTGAATCGGCATTGGGACAATATACAGGACCGGATGGGTGACTTGTTTGTCGGCATATGACACCTCCAGCAAAGGAGGACGCATCGCCGGAAAGCCATCCTGCGTGACTATCGGTCATCAGACAAAAAGAAAGGAGTACCTAATGAATGTACAAAGCAAAACTCGGAAACCTTCGACCTCCCGCCGTCAGTTCCTCAAGCAAACCACCGGTGCTTTAGCCGGCGCGACGCTGGCCGGCGCCATTGGCACAAGGGCCTATGCCGCCGAGCAAAACACTATCAAGATCGCTCTCATCGGCTGCGGCGGACGAGGGACCGGCGCTGCGGTCAACGCCCTCTCGACCAGGGGGCCGACTCAACTGGTCGCAATGGCCGATGTGTTCGCCAATCGCTTGCAGACGAGCCACAAGAGTCTATCCAACCGGTTCGCAAAGCAGGTGGACGTTCCACAGCAGAGACAGCTGCCCGGCCTGGATGCGTACAAGAAGGCCATCGACGCCATCGCACCGGGCGGGGTCGTCATCCTGGCCACGCCGCCGGCCTTTCGCCCCATACACCTGGAATACGCAGTGGCCAAAGGCTGCCACGTCTTCATGGAGAAGTCGTTCGCCGTCGATGCCCCGGGAATTCGACGCGTCCTCAAGGCCGGCGAGCAGGCCAAAAAAAAGAATCTCAAAATCGCCGGCGGATTGATGAGTCGCCACTACGAGCCCCTGGAACAAGCGGTCCGCCAAATACACGAAGGCGTCATCGGCAAGGTCATCACCTGTTGGGCTTACCGCGAGCACGCCCCGGTCGGATTCGCTCCGAAAGCGCCCGGGATGAGCGAACTGGCACACCAAATCCGAAACTACTCCTGCTTCACCTGGCTCAACGGCAGCTTTATCCTCGACTGGCTCATCCACAACCTCGACGTCTGCTGCTGGTGCAAGAACGCCTGGCCGGTATCGGCACAGGGGCAGGGAGGCCGTCAGGTCCGTATCCAGCCCGACCAGTTGTTTGACCACTACGCAGTGGAATACACCTTTCCCGACAGTACGCGACTGTTCGCCCAGGGCCGGCACATGGCCGGTTGCTGGGGCTTCTTCGGCGACGTCATCCACGGCGCAAAAGGTTCAGCCGTTCTCGGCGAAGGCATACCACAGCCCCGCATTTTCAAAGGCCACCGGCAGACATCCGAGAACGTAATCTGGAAGTACGATGGGCCGCGCCCCAATCCGTACCAGGTTGAGCACGACCTGCTGTTCGAGGCAATCCGTAAGGACAAGCCCTACAACGAGACCGAGCGCTCCGCCTACGCCGCTATGACGGGCATCCTCGGGCGTATGGCCGCCGAGTCAGGCAAGATGATCACATGGGAACAGGCGATGGCTTCAGACCTGGAGTTGGCACCAGGCCTGGACCGGTACACGATGGACTCCGACCCACCAGTCAAGCCCAACGACCAGGGCCGCTACACCATCGCTATGCCCGGACAAACAAAGGTGCTCTAAAAATAGAGGTTCAATTGACGTAGGGTGTGCACCGCACACCATTATTTGCTTTTGAAAATTTGAAAATTCGGATTTAGAATTTGTTTCGCCTGTCCTCCGTAGAAGTTCTACTTCGGAGGATGGAGATTTAGTACTTAGAATTTAGAGTTTATGCGAAATATTCTTCATGAGATAAGTTGTCATTCCGCTCTTGATGGCGACGTTAGCCCCCTCATTCCGTGCTTGACACGGAATCCACTTTTCACTTCGACGTTCCTTGTTCGATATTCTTTACAACCACCCGCCTTACCTATCCACGCATCTACGCATTCATTCACCAATTACCAGTTACCAATTAACAAATCCGTGATTCGGACAAGCTCTCAGG
This sequence comes from uncultured Pirellulales bacterium, assembly GCA_964634165.1. Lineage (GTDB taxonomy): Bacteria > Planctomycetota > Phycisphaerae > Sedimentisphaerales > Anaerobacaceae > JAUVYQ01. The sequence continues at coordinate 2,450 of CAZWKM010000316.1, forward strand.
GGCCGACCCAATGAGCTGTCAGGGTTTGTGTGGCGGAATACGTGCCCGCATTGGCCAGTTGATTTGCATAATTGCTCGCCCTGACAGAAAGTGTGACCGTTACCCGCTCGTCACCTAACACAAACGTAACCTGCGATGGAGAGCTTAGGAATGAATCATAACTGGTAAAATCTGCCGTTGTGCCACCGGTACTGCTTACTCCGTCGCCGTCAAACTCAAGCTTGTACTCTGTATATAAGCTGCCCCCGCCGGGTTCGGTAAGTCGAGCTGCATCCGTATTGTCAGCGGAGATTTCTGCATTGCCGGTCGTAAGCAGAGTAATAGACGAACTACCTGTACTCACCTGGTCTCTGGTTTGAATATCCTGCAACGAAATCACTTGGAAACCACCCAGCCAACGCATTGAGTCTTTCCCCTCCACAAGCAACGCAGAACAAATCAGGGTAAGGCAAACAGATGCAATGATATGGGTTACTCTCAACTTCATTTTATCACGGCGACTCCCTGCGTAAAGAGGCACGTTCCTTATCTATGTCGAGTCCGTCAAATTGATGGGGCAATGGACGCTCCTTC
>CAZWKM010000317.1:0-3013 GCA_964634165.1 uncultured Pirellulales bacterium
AATTAAATTGACATGTCATTCCTGCGAAAGCAGGAATCCATACTTTCATTTGCTTTTATTCACTATGTACGCTTGCTTCTCAAAGCCAGACCGCAGCCCAAAAAGCTGCCCCTCTTGCCGGATGGCAAAGGAGCACCAACTTTTGTGTGTTTTTGGGTTAGAAATTTAGCGATTTCGATAAGAGCACCTAAAGTTCAGTGCAAAACGCTATTTACTTGTCAAGAGCCGGGACAGGCCGGCTGCTGGTGTCCTATAATAGCGTCAGACAGATGACGAAACAAGGAAAAAAGTAAAAAATTAGCCACGAAGACACGAAGTAAACAAAGAATAATGAATATTGAACAAGGAATTTCGAATTATGAACGATATGGCATGAAGTGGATTGTCGCTCCCTGCTGGGAGTCGAGGACAAGTTTTTGCGGGAATAACGTAAAAAATGGAGCGGGGCACATGCAAGATAGGCGCTCCTGAAAACAGGATTATTTATGCTTTAAGCATTTGTCCTGACGCCCCGGGACAATGATCTTGTAAACCCGGTACTTGGACCCGTACTCACCGCTCCACTTGGTATTCTACAGAAACATAGTTGGGTTATCAAGCGATTTTTTTTAAAAATTTGTGTAATCTGTGGCTATTCTTTTTATGCTTTTGGTGGATTGTGAAGACTCAGGGCGAAGGCGTCCTCGGCGGCTTCCTTGAGCACCTCCGAAACGGTCGGATGCGGAAAGCTTATGTCGGTAATTTCCTCAGTTCTGCCTAAAAGCAGCCTCGCTGCGGCAATCAGCTCGGTTGCCGTTGCGCCGACCATTGTAACGCCGATGATTTTGTTCGTTGCGTTGTCCTTTACAACCCTTATCTGGCCGACGGTTTCGTTGTGTGCTACGCTTCTGCCGTTGGCTTTGAAAAACGACTTTCCTACGGAGACATCAAGTCCTTCGTTTTTGCAGGCCTGCTCGGTTTTGCCGACGGATGCGATTTCCGGGAATGTATAGACGGCACGCGGTATAAGCGAGTAGTCAGCTATTCTTTTATCTCCGCCTGTGGCGTTGACCGCTGCCACTTCGGCCTCGGCAAAGGCGCCGTGAGCCAAAAAGGTTGTGCCAACGGCATCGCCGATTGCATAAACGCCGGGCACATTGGTCTGCATTTTTTCGTTGACTGCAATTGCAAGGCCGGACATTTTTAGATTAAGGGCTTCAATGGTTTCTTTGTCAACAACCGGCCTTCGGCCAACCGAGACGAGTGCCTTTTCGGCGTCGATTGCCTCGCCGTCTTCGAGAACCACTTTTGCCGGCCCAGCCGTTGTATCGACCGAAGCGACTTTTCGGCTGGTCAGGGCATCAATGTCGAGTGTTTTGAATTCGCGCTCTATCAGTCGGCCGACCCATTCATCCTCCATCGGGATTAGTCGGGAAAGCGCTTCCACGATGGTTACTTTTGTTCCTGCGGCGGCATACACGCAGGCCAATTCGCAGCCGATTGCTCCACCGCCTACGATTACCATCGATTCTGGTATTTGCTCCAGTGCCAGTGCCTCTTTACTGCTGATAACGGTCCGGCCATCAAACGGTACTGCCGGAATTTGAATCGGCTCTGAGCCGGTAGCGAGGATTATATTGTCGGCCTGGATTTCCGTTGGTGAATTGCCTGTTTCAATTCTGATTTTATTTGGTGCGGTAACGACGGCCCGGCCTTGCACTATCTTTATGTTGTGGCTCTGGATTAATCCGGTCAAGCCTTTGCGAAAGGCGGTTACTATGGTGTCCTTTCTGGTCTGGATTTTCGGCCAATTAGGGGTAGCTAAGGAAACGTCAACTCCCATCAGAACTGCATGCTTTGTCAGGAGCAGGGTGTGGGCCGATGCAAGCAGTGCCTTCGCGGGGATACATCCACAATTCAAGCAGGTGCCGCCGATAAACTCTTTTTCGATGACTGCTACTGAAGCGCCTCTTTGTGCGCATCTGATAGCGGCGGCATAACCGCCCGTCCCGCTGCCGATTACTAAACAATCGAATTTTTCTGCCATAATTCAAACTCCTTTTTGTCACTTTTTTGGTGCGAAAAGCTGAAACTCCCAGATGGTCGGGCCCTCGGTGGCGTCGAGGATGTTCAGCCGAACATAGCGGGTGGTTACGGGCGAGAATTGCAACTTTAGTTTCTGTCCGATTTTCGTGCCTCGTGTAAACGTCCGCCATTGGTCACCGTCCTTGCGCTGCAGCTCGAATTGCTGCACGCGGTCGTAGGCCTCACTGATAATCGCGCGGTTGAACGTCATCGGTTTACCGAGGTCCACTTCCAACCAGGCTTGCTTCGTACCCCCATCGGTGGCCCAGCGTGTGGAGGGGTCATCGTCCACGGCCTTGTCGGGGTTGTGTGCGACTTGATTTTGGAAGACGTTCGAGGCCTTGACCTTCTTCGCCGCTGCCAGTGAACCGGAGAGCAAAGTGCGTGGAGTAATTTCGTTTGCGGGGCCGTCGAGCTTGAGCACGATGATAGTATCGAGCTCCCGGCGATGGGCCTGCGGAACTGAAATCTCGATGGCTTCTTCGGTCTGTTTGACGGTGGCAGTTCCGCCGGTCAGCACCGAGCTGGCGATGACCTTTTTTGGGATTGGCGGCAGCGTGATGGTGTCGCTGTCCCAATTCAGGACGTGGGTGTAAATGGTGCTGCCCTTGTGTGTGCTTGCGCCCCAGGAGCCGGTCTTGAACGGTCCGCCGCGTGTGCCGTAGATGCTCCGGCCGTATTTCTTTAGCCACTGGCCCATTTCGCGGAGCCGCTGAACCTGGCGCGGCTCGATTCGGCCGTCGGGCATTGGGCCGACGTTGAACAGGAGGTTGCCATCACCGCCGACGACCCGGACGAGTGTCTGGATGCACTGCTTGAGTGACTTCATCTGGTCATTTGGTTTCCAGGCCCACTGCCGGCAAATTGTCATACAGGTCTCCCAGGCACGGTCGGCCTGGAATTTGCCGATTCTCTGCTCGGGTGTATCGTGGTCGGCAGCCAGGCCTGC
>CAZWKM010000318.1:0-2988 GCA_964634165.1 uncultured Pirellulales bacterium
CTCATCAGGCCGGTATTGCCTTCCTGGATTAAATCCAGAAAGCTCAGGCCGCGGTTGCGATATTTCTTGGCAATTGAAACCACCAACCTGAGGTTTGCGCTTGATAGCTCCCGCTTGGTGTGCTCGTATTGCGCAAAGACACTATCCATTGAGCGCAGTCTTTTATCGAGCTGTTTGGGAGTTTCATTCACCAATTCTTGAAGCCCGGCCAATTCCTGCTTTATCGCCTCGATATCTTCACTGGTTATATCCCTATTTACACTTTCGGTGATAATCTGCTCTAATTGGTGCATTTTGAGACTGATACCGTGCAGCTTCTTTCCCATCGGCTGCAATTTCGATATTCGCAGGCTAAGCTCTTCGAGCAGCGTTGCGATTTTCCGTTTGTTTCTGTGTATTTGCTTTAATCCCGCTTTGTCGAGCTTCTCGCCTTGATTCTTGAGAGTTTTCTTAAACAGATTCTGGTTGATTTTGAGCAGTTTATCCACGGTATTGCAGTTCATCGACAGCCGTTTCTTTATTACGGCTTTTACCAGGTTTTCAGCAGGCGAAGTCTTAATAGTTCTATCGAACGACAGCGAGCCCTCTTGCACCTGCTGGAGTAAATCCAGGGCGTTTCTTGCGCAATAATCGCATTGCAGCAGTTTTCTTCTAAAACCCATTCTTGTAATTTCAATTTTTCGAGCCAGTGAGATTTCCAACTCTCTTGTCAGCAGTGGAATCTGCCCCATCTGGGTCAGATACATCCTGATAGGGTCGTCAATCCTTCGAGCGGCTTCGGCGCCCGCCAATTGCTTTTCGAGCAGCTCGTCCTCTTTGAGCTGCCGTTCTCTGGCGGCTTCTTCCTCGTTCAAGGGTACTTCGGGCTCTTCGGATGGTTCGAACCGCTCTTCTGCCTGCTTTTGGACATCAGCTTCATCAAGCAGGTTGATTCCCATTTCATCGAGCGTCGCCAACAGGCTATCGAGGCGCGCGGGACTAACGGCATCCTCGGGCAGCTCCGCGTTCATCTCTTCGTATGTGAGGAATCCTTTTTTCCTGCCCTTTTCGATAAGCGTTTTTATCTGCTGCTCAGCGTCTTTGATTTTGACGCTCGCTGAGGCCTTGTCATCAACCCCACTTTTATCCGCGGTATCTGGTTTGTCTGCTTTTGTTCTTTTTTTTGCCACGATCGGCACCTTTACATAAATGATTAATGATTATTGATTAACGATTATTCATTATTAAATTATCAATTATCGATTGTCAGACCATTCCTACGTTATGAGGATCTTCTTTTACAGTACTTTCAGAGAAATGCCGCAGAAACTGGGTTTGGTCTTCTATTGCTTTGATATCGCTTTTTTTTCTCTGTCTCTGTATTCGCTGTATTGCATCCAGGGCCCCGGCCAAGCGGGATTGGAAATTGCCTTTTTCTTCTCCGCCCTGTGCCAACCGGACAATAACACTGCCTGCCTCTACGGATTCTGCTCCGGTAAGTATTTCTTTGAGCGAAGCATTGCTGTCGGTACTCAGCGTTTGAAACAGTATATCTGCTATTTGCCTCAATATCGGTACGTCGAAGACCTCCGCTGAAATTCTTTGCTTTACAATCTCAAACAGCTTCGGCTCATTCAGCAATACTTCGAGGACCTCCCGTTGAGCTACGGCAAAGAGTCCCTGACCCAAATCCGTACTTTGCACTTTTTGGTTTTCAACGCTATAGCTTGCGGTTTTTGCGGCCCTTCCAATTCTTCTGCATAATTCGGCATTTATCTCTTTTGGGTCTGCGCCGATAATATTCGAAAGCCGGTTGACTATCAACCCCCTGTCAATAGCCGGCAGATTGCCCGCCCATAAGCTTATGGCTATTGTTTGTAAAAACTCTTCAATCGCCAGCTTTTTGCCGGCAAGGGTTTCGTCCCTGCCGAAACTTTCCATAAGCCGGTTCCATTTGAACTGGAAAACATCGACGGCCTCGTCGGCCAATTGTTCGAATCGTTCCTTGCCGGCGGTCAGAAGAAAATCACACGGGTCTTTACCTTCCGGCACCGAAGCAAGCTTTATATCTATACGCTGCGACAGGCAGACCTCCAGCGCCCTGTTGGCGGCTTCGATACCTGCGGTGTCACTATCGAAAATTAAAACTACTTTTTTTGCATACCGCCGCAAGATGCGCCCCTGGCCGGTCGTAAAACTGGTCCCTAACGCCGCAACGACATTGGCGCAACCAAACTGATGTGCCATTATGCAGTCGGTATAACCTTCGACAACAACCGCTGTTGCTGATGAGACAATATGGTGGCGAGCGTGCCGGAGGCCGTATAGTGAATTGCTTTTGTCAAATAGAACCGTTGTCGGCGAATTTATGTATTTAGCGCTCGCTTCGTCCAGCGTTCGGCCGCCGAAGCCGATTACCCTGCCGGTTACGTCGGTAATAGGAAACATCAGGCGATTTACAAATTTATCGCCAATGGTGCCGCCCTGGGTTACGACCAGGCCGGCCTGAGCCAGCAGCTTCGGTGGAATACCTCTGGCTTTCGCCGCCCTGATTAAATCATCCTGCGAATCAATAGCCAGGCCAAGGCGCCATTTTTTGGCGCTTTCCGGCGTTATTTGTCTTTCAGCGATATAATTACGGGTTGACTTGCCCTTTTGTTCGTCAGCGAGATTTTTCTGGAAATAGTCGGCGGCCCACGCATTGACCTTAGCCAGCGAATTGGGGTCGACATCAGTAGTTTTGAGTTTTGAGTTTTGAGTTTTGAGTTTCTTCAGCTTTATTCCGGCGCGGTCGGCCAATCTTTCTATTGCCTGCGGAAAAGTCAGATTTTCGCGCATCTGAAGAAACTTGAAGACATCGCCGCCGGCACCACAGGCAAAACACTTGAATATCTGCTTGACGGTGTTGACGTACATACTCGGGCGATGGTCGTCGTGGAAGGGACATAAGCCGACCATTTCGCGGCCCTTTTTCTTTAAGCTGACGTGCTCGCTTATCACGTCAACGAT
>CAZWKM010000319.1:0-2984 GCA_964634165.1 uncultured Pirellulales bacterium
TAAATCTGTCGGGAAAAACCTTTTCGATTATGACGCTATTGCCCTCGGCAAGTGATAAAAGTGCCATAAACTGGGCCTGCAAATCGGTGGGGAAACCCGGATAGGGCTGGGTGGTAATATCAGCCGGCTTAATCGGGCCATTGCGGGCGACAACACAGCCGTCGTTTGCTGCATCGACCGTTACGCCGATATTTCTTAATCTTTCAACAACGGCCATCATATCATCGAGCCGACAGTTAAGCAGCTTTAGCTCACCTGCGGTTACAGCAGCGGCGACCATAAAGGTTCCGGCCTCGATTCTATCGGGAATTACCTCGAATTCAACCGGCTGCAACTGTTTGACTCCCTCGACAATTAGTCGGGGCGAGCCGATACCTGTTATTTTCGCACCCATTTTGTTAAGGCAGTTTGCTAAATCGGCTATTTCCGGCTCACAGGCAGCTGATTCGATAACAGTTCGACCTTTCGCCATCGCAGCGGCCATTAGCACATTTGCAGTGCCGAGTACGGTTGAGCCGAACGGCCCGCCCAGAAAAATCTCTTTGCCTTTCAACCTCTTTGGCGCTTCGGCGATGATATAGCCGTTTTTAAGTCGGATTTTTGCACCAAGCTCGCGCAGGCCTCTTAGATGTATATCAACCGGCCTGTCGCCGATTGCACATCCTCCGGGCATCGATACCTCTGCCCTGCCGCAGCGGGCAAGCAATGGGCCGAGTATGCAAATACTGGCCCGCATCCTGCGGACAATTTCATACTCGCCCACCGGATTATCGATTGTTGTCGAATCTACGCACAAATCGCCGTTACGGCTTCTGGTTACCTTGCAGCCCAACTGCCTGAGCAACTTACTGAAAACGGAAATATCAGAGAGGTTGGGCACCGCTTTGAGGACAGATTTACCGGCGGTTAAAATTGTGGCGGCCATTATCGGCAGCGAGGCATTTTTTGAGCCGTTTATGCTGACGCTGCCGGAAAGCCGAACCGGCCCTTCAATGCGAAATACGTCCATAATCTATTTTCCTTGAAAAGATTCATCCTTCGTAGTACTACTACGGAGAACGGATGGAACTAATGTAATACAAGATGGCTTTGGTTTCAAGGTCGCAAAAGGATATATATCGATGAATGCTCTTGGGATTCTCAAAAAATTCGGCAGCGAAATAACCGTAACAGATGGTATTATTTTCCTGCCAGGACTAATCCTGTTCGGTATTTGGCTGCTTAAAACATCCCTCGGCAGAAAAGCTTTATCTGATTCAGTGCCTCGTCAAAATAATATGCCTGCTTATCTTCCCTTTATCCTATTATTTCTCTGGTTTGGGGCTGTTTCGCTCGCAATAACAATCACAGGAATATTCTTGTCAGAGTTGACGGATTGGCAGAGCGCTTTTCTTGACAACGCTTTCCTCTGTATCGGCGCGATAGCAGCAATAGCGGTAATCATTTTTTTAGCCAGAGCCCGTTTTGCCAACCGACTAAAAGGGTTCGGCCTGAATGCAAAAACAATCCACAAAGATTTCTTCGCTGCTGTTCTAAATCTGCTCACTGTCTGGCCGCTCGTTCTGCTTATGATTGTACTAACGACATTTTTCGGACAACTTATCTGGGGGCAGGATTTTCAAATACAAAAACACGAAGAGCTCAAAACAATAATAGCCCACCCGCAGCTGCCGCTCAGAGTGCTGATTATTGTTGTCTCTGTCGCCGTTTTCCCTGTGTTTGAAGAGATGCTCTTTCGCGGTCTGTTCCAAACAATGTTCCGCTCATTTTTAGCAAGGCCGCGCCCCGTTAGAAGTGAGTCGCGAAGTCAGACAGGGCCAGCTTCAGCCCGGACTTCTAACGGGGCATGGCTGTCAATTGCAATAAGCTCCGGTTTATTCGCAACGGTACATGCAAACCTTGGACATTGGCCGGCACTATTTGTATTAGCGGTATGCATGGGTTATTCGTATGAAAAAAGCGGCTCTTTGTTTCGACCTATCTTTATACACTCACTTTTTAACGCAATCACCATAACAGCAGCTTTATATAGCGGATAGCCCCGCATCGGAGTGCGGGGTAAACGTGTAGCGGATGGCAGAATAGGAAGAAAACCCGGATTCCACTGATTTTACCAGAATCGGTGTCAATTACGAGATGCTCCATAACGATAGAACTCACTTGTCCGCCGAGCGCTATCTACTTCTCTTTGTTTTTGAAGCCGCCCTAGCCATTCTGACGAGGCGGATGAAATCCTCTGGATTGATGATTTTCGCGCCACTTCTGGTCGTGTAGGCGGATTTGAAAAGCAGTTCGCGCATCTGTTCGCCTCCAAAGTCGGGATTGAGCTGCCACCCAAGTGCGAGCACACCGGCACAATATGGAATCGCCCAGCTTAACCCGCCGCGGCCCCAGTAAATATAGCTGAAATCACCTTTTTCCATTTCCTCGGCAGTTGTCCGGGGCGAAGAGGGAACAAGAATGCTTCCTGGACGTGCCCGAAACCCTTGTCTACCTGGAAAGCCGGCGGTACATCTGGCTATATTCTCGGGATAGCTCGAATCATACCAACATGAGCTGATAAACCCATGATGGCTGGTGCAATCGAACACAAGGATGCCCTCTGCCTCGGCGAGTGCACAAGCTTTGTCCCACATCTTATTGTGTTTGTCAAATGGAGACCCAGGTCCCGAAGGCGCCGCCGAAACCGACACAACTCTGATTTTTTCCGATGCAGGCAACTTCTTGTTTTGTTCAATAACCCAGTTGAGGGCCTTTGCCTGGTAAGCTGTATCTCTTGTCCAAGATGGAGCCGCAACGTAGTACACTCGTGCATCAGGGGCTGTTCCGCAGTTAGTACCAACGAGCAGGCTTGTTACCGCCGGACCGTGCATACTGCTTTCCGACCCGCAACCTGTATCGTAATATGCCACGATTTTCCCAGCGAATTCGGGGTGATCCTGGTAAAGAGGCTGGTCAATGATAGCCACATTGACGCCTTTGCC
>CAZWKM010000320.1:0-2981 GCA_964634165.1 uncultured Pirellulales bacterium
AGATATAGAATTTCAAAAGCTCGGCCTGGTGGTGATTGATGAGCAGCATAAATTTGGCGTTCATCAGCGTGCGCAACTGCGAAAGCGGACCACGCCGCATTGCCTTGTTATGACGGCCACGCCTATCCCCCGGACGCTGGCGATGACCGCTTTCGGTGATTTGGACATTTCTGTTATCAAGCATTCGCCGCCGGGCAGAGGCACTGTCATTACACGATGGGCCGGCCGACACAACCGGCAAAAAGCATACCAGTTTATCCGCGACCGTTTAAGGGCAAAAAAACAGGCGTATTTTGTTTATCCGCGGATAACCGCACTTGACGAAAACGACGATATCAAGGCGGCGACTGATGAATGGAAGCGTCTCTCGACAGAAGTTTTTCCGGAATTTACTGTTGAGCTTCTGCACGGCCGGATGCCATCTGAAAGGAAGCAGAAAATTATGTCGGAATTTCGCAGAGGCAAAATCGATGCGTTGGTTTCGACCATAGTGATAGAGGTGGGAGTGGATGTGCCGAACGCAACGATAATGGTTATAGAGGGAGCGGATAGGTTCGGGCTGGCGCAATTACATCAGTTAAGAGGGCGTATCGGAAGGGGAGAAGATAAATCGTATTGTCTTTTGTTTGCAGAGACCGAAAGTGACGTAGCAAAGGGCAGACTCGAAATAATGACCAGGAGCAATGACGGTTTCCAGATAGCTGAGTATGATTTGCGGTTGCGCGGCCCGGGGGAGCTATTTAGCACACGGCAGCACGGCTTGCCGGATTTGAAAATCGCGAATATCATCGATGATTACGAGCTGCTGGTTATGGCAAGGAAAAACGCATTCGAGCTGGTTTCGCAGGACCCGATGTTAACAAGACCGCAGCACAGGAATATTCGCCGGGCGCTGCTGGCCAAGTTCGGCGATTCGCTCGGATTAGGGGATGTCGCATAAAAAATAAAAACTAAAAACCGTAAGTTAAAACTCAAAACTTTTTCATTTTGGTTTGGCTTTAAATTCTAAGTTTTGGTTTTACATTTATCACTTTACGTTTTACGCTATTACTATGCAGATAAATTACAAAAACAAACGGCTGGAGAAGGTTTTAATCGGCGTTAACGCTTTGACTGCGGCGGTGGTGGCAGCGTCTTTTGTTGCACTGTTCGGCTTTGATGAGCCCCTCCTGCCGGCGGGGATTTTGTATGCCGTGCAGGCTGCTTTGCTTTGTGTATTCATTGCAGAGAAAATAATTCGGCTCTTCAATGCGGTTTCGATGAGGGAGTTCTGGCGGGGGAACTGGTTTGAAGTTCCGCTTTTACTTGCACTTGGCATCGCTTTGCTCGGAGCGGGCCGTTGGTTTGGTAAAACTGACCCCACGGCGGTTCGGCATTTTGCAGTGGGTATTTATCTTGTCCTCCAGGTAGTTACCAAGCTTTGCAGGACCAGCGTGAATCTGGCAGCGGCGGGCAAAAGTCCAACGCGGACACTTATCGCAAGTTTTCTGGTTTTGATAATTTCCGGGGCGGGCTTGCTGATGCTGCCGAAGGCGTCCGCTCCTGATGCCCAAAACCTAAGCTTTGTTGATGCTTTATTCACAGCCACCAGTGCGACTTGCGTTACCGGCCTTATTGTAAAGAATACGGGGGAAGACTTTAGTTTGATGGGGAAGTTGATAATTCTATCACTTATACAGCTTGGCGGTTTGGGAATAGTGATGTTCGGGGCGGTATTTGCCCTGCTTTTGGGGCAGGCGTTGAGTTTGCGTGAATCGGTGGCAATGCAGGATTTATTAAGTGCCCGGACGCTTGGTCGAATAGGCAATATGATTGCTTTTATCTTTGTTGGCACGATATTAATCGAAGCTGTTGGTGCGGTCAGTATTTTCGGGATGTGGGGTGACCGGGTAGATAATGTTCAGCAGCAGTGGTTCTGTAGTATCTTTCATTCCATCAGCGCTTTTTGTAATGCTGGCTTTAGCTTGTTCGAGGATAGTTTTCGCGGCTACAATAAAAGGCCTGAAGTCTATGTAGTGATTTGTCCGCTGATAATCCTGGGCGGACTTGGCTTCGGAGTGCTTTACGACCTGGTCAATATCGCGGCCGACAAGGTAAAGCGATTCTGCAAAAGGCGGTTCAATAAGCAATACAGCTTTTCGATGGAAGCGCCGAAGAGGATGCGACTGCAGACAAAGATTGTCCTTAGCGTAAGTGCATTTCTGATAGTTTCGGGAATGCTCGCTATCCTTCTGTTTGAGCGCTACGCAGGCAAAAGTGGTTCTGCTGAGGACCCCAGCGTTCTCGGCGCACTGTTTCAGTCGATTACGGCCAGGACGGCCGGGTTTAATACTATCGATGTCTCGGCACTGTCGGTTTCGAGTAAGTTTATTTTGATTTTGCTTATGTTCGTCGGGGGTTCGCCCGGCTCGACCGCAGGAGGTATCAAAACTGTAACGTTGGCGGTGGTAATAATGACTGTTATTGCAGCCCTGCGAAAACGCCAGGAAGTCGAGATGTTTAGGCGTTCGGTGCGGATAGTTGTCGTTGGCAGGGCAATTACTGTAACGCTGCTTTTCGTTGCGGTGCTGTTTGGTGCTACATTGGCGCTGAGTATTACCGAAAATGCAAACGACTTTAATATGTCGGAGATTATGTTCGAGGCGGGTTCCGCTCTTGGCACTGTCGGCTTGACAACCGGAATAACACCTTCTTTGACAACCGCAGGCAAATTGATTATCATTGTGGTGATATTTGTTGGCAGACTCGGGCCGTTGACACTGTTGGCGGCGCTGACCTTTAACTTAAAACCGGTTAGATACAATTATCCGGAGGAAGCGATAATTGTCGGCTAAGTAGGAGCTAATATTATGAAGCGGTTTGCGGTAATAGGATTGGGACGGTTCGGTAAAAAGCTGGCTATCGCTTTGGCGATGAGCGGAGCCGAGGTTATCGCAATTGACAAAAACAGAGAGGAAATAGAGCTGATTCGCGACCAGGTA
>CAZWKM010000321.1:0-2975 GCA_964634165.1 uncultured Pirellulales bacterium
TCCCCGTCTGACCGACCTGCTGTCCAACGGGGCTATCTTTATTTTCCAATGCCGCCTCGATGATTCTTATGCACAGCTCACTCATTGAAAGTCCCGCCTTTGCGGCGGCTTTGGGCAAAAGCGAATGTGTTGTGAAGCCCGGGATAGTATTAAGCTCCAGGGCGCAGGCGATTTCCTCGTCATCCAGGATAAAATCAACTCTTGCAAAGTGCCGACAGCCGAGCGCATCGAAACAATCGAGCGCCGCTTGATTGATTTCCTCTGTCAGAGCCGGGTCTCTAATTGTATCCAAAAGAAACTCCGTTTGCTCGTCGATATATTTTGCCTGATAGTCGTAAAAGCCGGTTTTGCTTCGAACCTCAATAATAGGCAGAGGCCGGCCACAAAGGATACCGACCGTTATCTCCCGGCCCGGCACGAATTTTTCAATCATACAATCGCCAAACTCGCTCAAGACTTTTCGGGCGGCGGCAGTAGCTTCGCGCGGGTCAGTGACAATGCTGATACCAACGCTGCTTCCCTGCCTTATCGGTTTTATTACATACGTGTCTGCAAACTGCTGCAATTGTTTTTCAACCTGCCGAATATCCGTGTCGCGATTGAACTCTATTGCCGCTGGTGTTGCTGCACCGGCTTCGACAAAGGCCTTTTTGCTCGCCATTTTGTCAAACGCCAATTTGCTTGCTGTTGGCCCGCTGCCTGTATAGAGAAGCGATTTGTCTTCGAGTATTTGCTGTAATTGGCCGTCTTCCCCGAATCTGCCGTGCAGCGCGATGAAGAATACATCGATGCTACCATCTTCCAGTATATCCATATTGTCCGGCCGAATGTCGGCGGTTACTACATTCAAGCCGGCTTCTTTTAACGCCTCTGCAACGCAACTGCCGCTCTGGAAGCTGATGTTGCGTTCCTCGCCGATGCCGCCCATAAGGACGGCCACTTTTAATGGTTCGGCTTCGCTCACCACAAGTTTACTATTTACTATTTTCAATTCCTTAATTCCAGATTTCGATTTCAAGCTCCAGCTCGATGCCGAACCGTTCTTTGACCCTTTCTTTTATAACATCTATCAGTCTCATAACGTCGCGGCTTTTACACCCTTCTTGTGCGATTATGAAATTTGCGTGTTTTTCGCTGACGGTGGCCCCACCTATTTGCAGGCCCTTTAGACCGGCCCTATCAATCAAAGCGCCGGCCGAAACGCCCCCTGGATTTTTGAATATGCAGCCGGAATTTTTCGTATTTAACGGCTGATTATTCTTTTTATAAATCCAGATTTCCTTTACCGTTCGCATGATTTGCTCAGGGTCAGCGGTGGTCAGTTTCAGTTTGGCGTTTAGAATGAATTTGGCGGTGATGTTTGTTCGGCGGTAGTCGAAAACAAGCTCCGGTTTGCTTTTTTCAAAGATGCCGCCCTGAGCATCCATCAGCGTAACGGTCTCTACGGCTGCACCGATATCTCCGAAGTTGCCGCCTGCATTCATTTTTACCGCTCCGCCGACCGAGCCTGGTATGCCGGTCAGAGCTTCGATGCCCGAAAGTCCCTTTTGGACACAAGTTAAAACCGCCCTGGTCAATTCCGCGCCTGCCCAGGCGGTGAGTCCGGCTTCAGCCGGGTCGAATTGCGTCTGTGCGAACTGGCCTGCTTCAAGTTTTATCACTGCTGCCCGGAGGCCATCGTCATTGATTAGCAGATTGGAGCCGAAGCCCATCACGTAAATTGGGATTTGGTTTTCGCTGCACCGCCGGACTACCTCCTTGAGCTGTTCGATGGTCTGCGGCCGGATTAGATAGTCAGCCGGCCCGCCCAGCCCATACCAGGTGCGTTTGGCCAACGGATAGTCGGTTTCAACTATTTTGTCTAAGCCACTGAATATACTCATCTGCCACCTTCCAGATATCACCTGCACCCATAGTAACTACCAGGTCGCCAGGAGTTATATTTTTCTTTAGATAATCGCAAATTCGGCCGAAGCTATCAATAAATACCGCCTCTGTTCCGTTAGCCCGCATTCTTTCGACCAGTATCTGCGAGTTAACGTCTTTTTTGGCCGCCTGCGAGTCCCGGACGAAATAAATCTCCGGGACAATAGTTATATCGGCAAGCTTAAAGCTTTCCGAGAAGTCATCAAGCAAAAATCTCGTTCTGCTGTACTGATGCGGCTGAAAAACGCACCAGATTCGTTTTGGTTGATACCTCTGGCGTATCGCTGCAAGTGATGCCCTGATTTCGGTCGGATGGTGTGCATAGTCGTCAAGGACCGTGATTTGACCGAGACGGCCCTTGAGCATCAGCCGGCGGTCGACGCCGGTGAAATCCGGCAGCAGTTGAAGTATCTGCTGGGAAGGCAGCCCGGCGTTGACCGCTATAGCCACGACTGCCAGGGCATTGAGGATGTTGTGCCTGCCCGGCAGAGAAATTCGCGTTGCTCCGAGCAGTTTACCATTGTGATAAACGTCAAAGGCATAGAGTCTGTTATTTAGCGCAATGTTCTCGGCGTAGAAGTTGCAATTTTCATCAAGCCCGAAGGTTTCGCAGCGCAAATCAGGTCCCAGTTGCCCGATGATTTTTGCCACGTTTGAATCCTGGCCGTTGGCAATTACTATGCCATCCGGTTTTACGCCGAGGGCAAAGTGGTGAAAGGCATCGACTATATCGTTCTCGTCTTTGTAGTAGTCCAGATGGTCCTGCTCGATATTGAGTATGGCTGCAATTCTGGGTTTTAAGTTCAGAAAGCTTCGGTCGTATTCGCAGGCCTCAGCGACGAAATATTTGCCGTCCCCGACGCCGGAAGAACCGCCCAATTGAGTAATGTCGGCTCCGATGATAAAGTTTGGGTCGGTGCCGGTTTGTTTGAGGCAATAGGCCAGCCAGCTGCTTGTCGTGCTCTTGCCGTGAGTGCCGCTAATGGCTATGCCGTCATAACAATTGCACAAGAGCCCCAGCATCTCGGCGTATTTATAGATTTTGCATC
>CAZWKM010000322.1:0-2972 GCA_964634165.1 uncultured Pirellulales bacterium
AGTTGTCACGGCGCTGAAGATTACAAGAAGGTAGCCGAATTCATACACACTCAATCCCTCGACTTCGCTCGGGATGGTGAGCCTGTCGAACCATTTCAGCCGGCGCCACAGCTAAATACACAAACCGATGCTAAAGTGGCTGAAGACCAAAATGTGCAGACTTTAGAACAGATGAAAGGACTATCCGCTGCCGGTGAGGCGGCCCAGGAATCCGCCTCTGGGCGGACTCCGCCGGATACAGACCAAAGACCTGATACCGACGCCGAACACAACCAGGACCAGCCTCCCATCGAAATCAGGCCAATCCCACAACCCGATTCGCAAACATCGGTCTCTGAATCCGTCGATACGGCGCCGGATGACGCATTTACAGAAACAACAGCCGAAGAAAACCGGCCTGAATCTCGATAACCAAAATAAGCAAGAGACTCTTTTGCAAATGGCTAAATGCAAAGAGATGAAAAAAATTTCTACTCAGGAGATGGAAATGGACATTAGCGCACTTAATCACACACGACGCGACTTTCTAAAGACCATGGGCCTGTCGGCTGCTTCACTGATGTCGGTGAGTTGCATTTCCTGCGGTGTTGTGGCAGGGCGGGAAAAAGCTGCTGAGGCAAAACTATCTGCCAGTGTCAAAAAGCAATCAGGGGTGACGGTTCTAAAGAGGGACAAATGCGACAATGGTTACAGACTTTACTCGAGCCGAGCTACCGAAGTCGCCCACCTCATCGACCTGGATGGACGGGAAGTGCATCGCTGGGCATATCCGCAAGGTAAAACCTGGCACTACGCCGAAATGCTTCCCAATGGAAACCTCGTTGCCATCATCAAAGACATTATGATTCTGGAGCTGAACTGGGACAGTAAGCTTGTCTGGAAAAGACGGATGAGGGCTCATCACGATTTCTTCCGGCTGCCCAACGGTAACACGCTGGTTGTGGACAGGCGGAATTTGAAAAATCCATGGACGCATTCAGGCAAACTCGCCTGCGATATTATAGTCGAATTGACGCCGGACAACGAGGTTGTCTGGGAGTGGAAAGCTGAGGAGCATGCCGGCGAGATTGCCGAGCACGTGAACCTTACAATTCCACCTTATGCAAAATTCTGGGATTGGCCGCATATCAACACTGTTGAGGTACTGCCCGACAATCCCGCCGCCAGGAAAGATTCGAGATTCAAAGCGGGAAATATTCTTTTTTGCGGACGCCACATCGACACAATAGGAGTAATCGAAAGGCAATCTGGAAAAGTTGTCTGGGCCTGGGGGCCCGGTGAATTGCTGGGACCGCACATCCCTACCATGCTCCCTAACGGACATTTGCTCATCTACGACAACGGACAAAATGCTGCTGTTCGCCGCAGGGGATATACCCGGGTATTGGAGCTCGACCCTTTCGGCGAGAGGATAGTATGGGAGTATAAGGCGGACCCGCCGAAGAGCTTTTACTCTCCGTCAAGGGGCTCCAATCAAAGGCTGCCCAATGGGAACACATTCATCGCAGAATCGGATTCGGGAAGGTTGTTCGAAGTGACCTCGGGGGGCGAGATCGTCTGGGAGTTCTTAAATCCCGACTTACATAAAAATGGCCGGCGAATGGCGCTCTACCGGGCTATTAGCTACCCGCGAAATCTTGTCGCTCGGCTCCTAGCCCGGCACGGACGTGCCAAGACCAGCAAGAAGTGAGGCTTTTATTCCTGCTTGGAATCTTTTTCTAACAGTCCCATACCTCGCATCCATTCGGCGCAGCGAACCGACCAGCTTGATACGGCACCGTGCTTTTGGCCAAGGCCGAATCCGTGCCGGCCTTTTTGGTAAATGTGCATCTCAGCCGGAACCTTCGCCTTTCGCAGGGCAAGGTAAAAATAGATACTGTTTTCCGCCGGCACGCCCTTGTCCTCGTTGGTGTGGACAAGGAACGTTGTCGGCAAACAGTTTTATGCTTTGCGTTTCTTCAGCAGAGCCAGGCTGCCGAGGGCAAGCAGTAAGAATGTGGCCGGTTCAGGGACAAGCATAATCGCAGCGTCCTCACGAATATAGAAATTGTTGTTAATAGCTTCACCGCTGGCAAGCGTGCCGGTCAGAATACCTGAAGCCACAGTAATCGGGCCATAGCCAACATTAAGGCCATCAATACTGAAGTCGCTGCCATATATAGTTACAACGCCGTGTTGAGTAGCCCATAGTTCATATCCGGGCTGGCCTCCGGAAATAATAACGTTGCTGTAGCCATCAGCCCTTAAGTCGTTTCCAATCGTTCCCCCAGAAAACGTTACTTGGCTATTCATATAGGCATCCACTTGTATGCCAATGTGGCCTCCAGAAATGGTAATCTGGCTATTGCCAGAAGACCACAGAAATTCTCCAATCTCTCCGCCTGAAACAGTGATTTGGCTATTATTCTGAGCAAACAGGTTGCTCCCAATCTCTCCTCCTAACACATTTACATTACTACTTTCAAAGGCCCAGACCTCCCAACCAATCTTTCCTCCCGAAACAACGTTCAGTGTGGTTCCAACGCCGGGATAACCATAGTCAACACGAACAATATCTTCGGGACCGGTCGAGTTACTACTGTTAATTTCGTGTACCCCACCATCGCTAAAATCTATGTAAGTGATTGCGGCCCGGCATATACCAAAATGGAGTACGGCTATTAGCACCAGAAATATAGCAGTTTTTCTCATTTTACAGCCTCCCAAAAGTGTTTATACATTATCGCATATTTTTGCTAAACGGGCTAATATTCCATTAAAAATCTGAGTTGCCACTTCCCCATGGACCAGCAACATTGTAATCCATATAGTCACCGTCCACAAAAGGTGGCGGTATTTGAGTAGAGTAGGGTGGGCTTTAGCCCACCAAACTGTCAAATCAACTGTTGCGGGTTTTGCAATTGCTCTGTAATGAAGCTTAGAAATTCCGCCGCATAGGCCCCGTTTATAACTCTGTGGTCAACCGCCAGTGT
>CAZWKM010000323.1:0-2972 GCA_964634165.1 uncultured Pirellulales bacterium
GAATGACAGAACGGATGGCGTTATGAGGTTGAGCTGGGCCAGTCGGATTACGATTCTTCGGATACTGCTGATAGTTCCGTTTGTCCTTTGTATGCTGAAGATAAATGACACTGAGCAGCTTAACGAGACGATGCGTGTCGCGGTGCGGTATGCTGCAACTGTCATTTTTCTGGTTATGGCGTTTAGTGACGCGCTTGACGGCTATTTGGCCCGCAGGACTAAGCGGGTTACCAAGCTTGGAGCGTTTCTGGACCCGGTTGCGGACAAATTGCTTATTACTTCTGCGTGCCTTCTGCTGATATCGCAGCGTGGGCACGTCGAGGGTGTTTTGCTGCCGCCGACGGTTGTGGTTTTGATAATCGGCAAAGACCTGCTTTTGATAATCGGTTTCCTTATTGTTTACTTTATCACTTCGCAGGTTTTTGTCGCTCCTGTGTTAATCGGCAAGATTTCCAACAACCTGCAATTGACAATGGTTGGGGCAATTCTAATTGCTCCTGAAGTTTACAGCTTTTTTACCGGCTGGATTTGGGTTTTACGGGTGCTCTGGTGGTCGGTTGCGGGGACGGCTATTCTGGCAACTCTTATTTACATCCGCAACGGAAGTCGCTATATTGAAGAGTACGAGCAAAGAAGCGTATCTCGTGAAGCGTGAAGCGTATCTCGCCAGACGAAACACGAGATGCAGGATGCAAATATGGCAATAGAATTCAGCGAAATAGTGGAAGTCCTGGAGGAGCTTCGGCAGGGCAAAATGATTGTCCTTGTTGATGCCGAAGACCGTGAGAACGAGGGGGACCTTGTTTGCGCCGCTGAGAAGGTAACGCCGGAGATTATTAACTTTATGGCCAAATACGGTCGCGGTCTTATTTGCCTGCCGTTAACGGCTGAGAAATGTGATTCGCTTGGTCTGTATCCGCAGACGGTTGATAATACGGCGCGGTTTGGGACGGCTTTTACGGTCAGTATTGATGCGGCTGAGGGTGTAAGCACGGGTATCAGCGCCGCTGACAGGGCACGGACGGTTCAGGTTGTGATTGGCGACGGTGCTAAAGCCAGTGACCTTGCTCGGCCGGGTCATATATTTCCGCTGCGCGCGCGTGAGGGTGGAATACTGGTTCGAGCGGGACAGACCGAGGGGGCGGTTGACTTGATGCGGTTGGCGGGTCTGAAGCCGGCTGGAGTCATCTGTGAAATTATGAGTGAAGACGGCTCGATGGCACGAGTGCCGCAGTTGTTGAAATTTTGCGAGAAGCATAATCTTAAAATTGCTTCAATCGCCAAGCTCGTGGAATACCGCCTGCAGCGTGAGAGCCAAATCAAGCGGGTTGAGTGCGTGAATTTGCCTACCGACTACGGGGAATTTAAGCTGATTGGCTATGAGAGTATAACTTCTGACGAGCCGCATCTGGCATTGTGCAAGGGCGGCGTTGGGGCGCTTGATGAGAGCGGCAAACCTATCGAACATGATGAGCCGGTACTGGTGAGGGTGCATTCGGAATGTATGACCGGCGATTTGTTTCATTCGCAGAGGTGCGAATGCGGTTACCAATTGATAACTGCGATGAAGATGATTGAAGAGGCCGGCAAAGGGGCTTTGATTTATCTGCGGCAGGAGGGCAGAGGCATCGGGCTGACGAATAAGCTGCGGGCTTATAAGCTTCAGGAGCAGGGCCTGGATACGGTTGAGGCGAATTTGAAGCTGGGCTTTATGGCTGACAAGCGGGATTATGGAATTGGTGCTCAAATCTGTCGCGATCTGGGGCTGAGGAAGATACGGATACTGACCAACAATCCCAAGAAGATAAGCCGGCTTGAAGTTTACGGTGTAAAAATTGTTGAGCAGATACCACTGAGGGCTGAGCCGAGCAAGCACAACGTTGACTATTTGCGAGCGAAA
This sequence comes from uncultured Pirellulales bacterium, assembly GCA_964634165.1. GTDB lineage: Bacteria > Planctomycetota > Phycisphaerae > Sedimentisphaerales > Anaerobacaceae > JAUVYQ01. Next base: position 1,901 of record CAZWKM010000323.1, read on the forward strand.
AAATACCACCTCGGCCATATGCTCGATAAGGATTTGTAGTTTATGAGAGTGGTTGGTGTAATAGCGCAGTTGTTTTTCTTTGTCCTGCTTTTGGTCGAGGGCGGTTGCGGGCCGGCGACAACAGAATCGCCGCCTCCGGGTGATAATAGTTCTAATCTGCTTTCTACATATACTGCGTATGCTCCGGTGAAAATCGATATTATGCCGTTGACTGAATTTATCGGTGCCGGCGAGCCCGAAGAAGCGTCAAAGATAAATGTCTATGTGAGTTTGCTGGACTCATTTGATTGTCAGAAGAAGTCGCCGGGCGTATTTCGGTTTGAGCTATACGAGCATGTCGAGCGCTCTGCTGATGAGAAGGGCAGAAGGATTATTATCTGGACGGATGTCGATTTGACCGACGCGGTTGAGAACGACAAGTACTGGCGGGACTTTTTAAGGGCTTACGAATTCAATTTGCTTTTCGAGCCGGAGAGCAACCAAAGCTACGTATTACAAGCGACCTGTCTGTGCCCAAGCGGCAGGCGTCTTTCGGCTGAATTTACCATTAAACACACAAAATGATGTATGGCGGATAGGGTATAATATTGCGGTGGAAGGCACGGCTAAAGGGATATGGGATAAAGAGCAATTTCCGGCGGATTTTCCGGATAAAAATAGATTTTTCTTGCAAAAACGTAGATAATCTGGTATTAGTATAGTTGTGTGCGCATTTTCGTACCTTGAGGCACAAATTTTTACAGCTCTTTATGAAGGAAGGAGGTATCGCTGAATGCCGAAAAGTTGTGGTGCGGGAGCACAGGTTATTGTAAAGGTGAAGATTTGGTTGGTATTAGTGCTTTGTTAAAAGTTGTTTGAGACACGCATAAAACGAGATGTCAGAAATCAGAGGTCAGAGATCAGAAATTGAAAATTATCGTATATCCTAAATTCTGCTTTCTGTTTTCGGTGCTTGTCAAGAACAATGCGGCAAACTGCCGGACTTTGGCTTGTGGCCAGAGTAAGGAACAATTTTACTTTTAATTTTTGAAGGAGGACTATTATGTGTAAAAGAAATATTTTGACTATCGTA
>CAZWKM010000324.1:0-2959 GCA_964634165.1 uncultured Pirellulales bacterium
CAACTTAACCACCTGGGTTCGCGCACGAGCATACGAGCCGGGCCTGGTGCCAAGCAGGATTGTCAGCCGAACATATATGAAACTTGCATCCGATGTGGCTGCTTTCCAAACCAACCTGCCGATAGTGCTGGTCTATTCCCATGGAGGGAATGTTGATGTCGAACGCGATTATCAACCCGTCTCGATGGTATTTATTGATACCGATGAGACAACCGGAATAACGAACATTACCGACTCGGCGGATTTTGCCGGTCTTGGTGGAATGCACCTGCGCGGCTCCAGTAGTACCAGCTTCCCTAAGAAACAATATAAATTCGAAACCTGGGATGAAAACAGAGAGGATAACGGGTATGCTGGGGCAATATACATGGATAAAAACGTCTCGCTCCTCGGCTTGCCCGCCGAGTCCGACTGGATTCTGCAGGGGCCATACGGCGATAAAACGCTTATGAAAAATTACCAGATGTTTGCCTGGAGCAGAGACATTGGCCACTACTCGCCCCGATGCATATTCGTTGAGGCGTTTATCGACCGGTATAACGAGGGCGTGATCGACTGGAACGGCGGTACAGGTAGCAACACCGATTATCGCGGCATCTATGTACTTATGGAGAAAAACAAACGCGACGACAACCGCGTTGATATTGCAAGACTCGAAGACACTGGTGAAAATGACTGCGGATACCTACTCGCAAAAGACTGGGGAGGAGAGGGTTTTACCACCGCTACCTATGGTGACCATATGATCTTCGATGACCCAAAAGGTGATGAACTTACAACAACACAGGAGAACTGGATTAAGGGCTACTTCGATGAATTTGAGTTGGCCTTGTCCGGCTCCAACTTTAAAAACCCTGCTCACCCCGATTACTATGGCAACTATATCGATATTGACTCCTTCGTCAATTACCACATCCTCATCGAGCTGTGCAAAGATGTCGACGGATATGTGCTCAGCACCTTACTATATAAAGACCACGGCGGAAAAATAACTATGGGGCCCCTGTGGGACCTCAACGGTTCACTCGGGGCCAGCTATTTCTGCAGTTACGACTACGAAGGATGGCTCTACGAATTTGATGAAAATACTTGTATTGACAGAAGCGGTTGTGGCTGGACAGGTGAATGTGAATATTGGGGATGCGCAGCTTTCCCGGCGGATAATCCACAGGCATACGAATGGTACTGGCGGCTCTTCCAGGACCCCGAATTCCTGCTGAAATATGCCGACAACTGGTTCCACTTCCGCGAGATACAATTCGACGCCACAAAAATGATGAATGACCTCGACTTCAATAGCAATCTGCTGCAAACCGACGTGGCAGCAGAGAGTGCGATAGATAGAAACTTCGCTCGATGGGATATCCTCGATGAGGATATCTGGCCAAGCCTCTGGGCCAAATGCCATACAGGCAATGTCTACCAGGACTTTGTCGATTGGGTAAAAACATGGATGACCGGAAGACTGCCCTGGATGGATAGCCAAATCGACACCGACTATGGCGATTATCCGCCGGAAATCTTCCTGGACGGCTCTCCTGCCGACCAGGGCGGACACGCCAACGTTGGTGACTCTGTGACCATGACCAAGAGTGGCGACAGCACGATATACTACACCACTGACGGCAACGACCCCCGGCTGCCGGCGGCTCCAGCGCCTGCCAGCACCGTCATCATACCCGAGGACGCCGACAAACGCGTGCTCGTTCCCACGGAAACTGATCCCGGTGATGACACGTGGAGAAGTGATTATGGTTTTGATGATGGCACGTGGATCAGCGGCAGCGGCGGGGTGGGCTACGACAGAGGTTCTGGTTACAATAGTTACATCGACATCGACGTCAAAACACCGATGGATGAGGTGAACACATCCTGTTACATCCGAGTTCCCTTCACCATTATTGGCGACCCTACCGAATTCGACTTCATGACTTTGAAAATGCGGTACGACGACGGCTTTGTCGCCTATCTAAACGGCAATAAGGTAGCCACACGCAATTTCACCGGCACGCCGAGCTGGGACTCCGGTGCAACCGGTATCCACGACGACTCTGCGGCCGTCAACTTCGAACACATCTTTATCTCCGATCATATCAGCACCTTGCGGCAGGGTGGCAACATCCTGGCCATCCACGGCCTGAACGTCTCGACAACCAGCTCCGACTTCCTTATCTCTGTCGAGCTGGTTGCCGGCGAAACTGACCCTGGCAGCGTCTCGCCCAGCGCGATAGAATATACCACAACCACACCGATCACATTGACTGAGAGCACTCAAGTCAAGGCGCGTGCATTAAGTAGCGGGGGATGGAGCGCGCTTAACGAGGCGACTTTTGCCGTAGGCCCGGTCGCTGATAACCTGCGCATCACCGAGATGATGTACCATCCGCAGGACACGGGCGACCCAAACAACGATCCAAATGCGGAATTCATTGAGCTAAAAAATATAGGACTGGAAACTACTATAAATCTTTCTCTGGTGCGATTTACTGAAGGAATCGGTTTTACCTTCCCGAGTCTGGAGCTTGAAGGCGGCGAATATGTCTTACTTGTGAAAGACCAGGCACTATTTGCCTCGCGATACACAGATGTACCGCCGGAGGTAGATATTCTCGGCCCATACGAAGGCCGGCTGGCAAATGCCGGTGAGAGAATCAGGCTGGAAGATGCTATCGGCCGGACGATTCTGGATTTTGAATACAGCGACGGCTGGCGTCCGATTACCGACGGCGATGGCTTCTCTCTAACTATAATAGACCCGACCAACAGTGACCCGAATAGCTGGGGCGAGAAGGACTCCTGGCGTGCAAGTGATTACATTGGCGGCTCGCCGGGCGACGATACCGACATCCTTCCCAACCCCGGTGCTGTCGTGATTAACGAAGTGATGTCACATTCGCACCTCGCTCCGGACTGGATTGAATTGCACAACACCACCGGCGCTTCCATCAACATCAGCGGC
>CAZWKM010000325.1:0-2958 GCA_964634165.1 uncultured Pirellulales bacterium
CAGCCGTTATTTGTCCCTCGTCCTTCGTTTGTTTCTTTAACTCAAGCTCGCGGATTTTCATTATCCGGGGAAGTTTCTCAAGCTCCAGCAGGAACGAATAAAACGAATTAAAATTCCCTCCTAATTCCATTTTCAGCGGCTGTTCAATGTAACCGCTGTTATCCTTTTTCGTCAGCGTTCGAATTGTTTTGGGCTTCAGGCCCTGCTTTTCTGCAATTACAGTTACGTCCCGAAGCACCTTGTCAATTTCATTCGTAGGCGGCAGCTTGCTTTCAAAAAACTCGACCGCCTCTTGTAATTGCTCAAGCTGCTTTGTAAGACCCTCTGCTGCAGCACTGGCCTGCTCAAACTCGGCCAATTTGGCCAATTTCGTCTCAACTCGCCCTTTTGCCTTAGCCAGTCGCCTGTTAGCCGGCTTGATCATACATTGGTAGCCAACCACAGCTAACCCTAACAGCAAAATGAAAAACACAGCTTTTCTAAAACCGCCTGTCATAGTTCTGCCCTTTATAAAGTGACATTGCCTTAAAGACCCAAAACCCACCGCTTTGCATCCGGATGGGAAGGCGAACACTTATCCAATATCAGCATTAAAAAATCCATCCTGCACTCTCAGCTCTTGCCCTAATTCTCTCAACGTCTTCGCTGCTGAGATGAACCTCTTTTCTAAGCATTGCCGTTAGCTTGAATTGCCTGAACGTCTCATCTTCGATTTTGTATTCTTTTGACTCCACCAGCGACACATTGTCCAACAAACTTGAACCACTCAGCCGCTCAATATAGGCTGCAACTTGAAGATCACTCGGAGCCGTACCTCCAATATCTATATGCGTCTCTAATAATTTCTCTCGTGACAGTTTCGCCTCGACCGCTGTCGCCTTTTTGGCCTGGGCTTGTCTGTATTTATTGGCCGGCCCGGCAACACGGCCGGCCTGCCTGGGCTCCTTCTGAACCAGCTTCAGCCGTAAAAGGGACACACCCACCGGCAGGTTATTTGTCAACGACGCCAACAAAACACTTCTCGGCACCGGCTCAAGCAGTTCTGCGGTCGTAAGAGCCGTCTTCATCATCACCTTGCGCTTTGTTTGAAGCTCTTCAAATTGGTTTATGGCCTCTTGTGCCCGGACCATTTTTGCATTTACAAGTCTCCCCTTGGCCCTGAAAGCGCGCTGGCGCAGGTTGATAGTCATAAACGAACCGCCCAATGCCGCCATTACTACAGCAAGCAACACGAGATACATCAAGTTTGTTCTGCGAGATTCGCTGCTTTGCGTGTAATCATCAGGCACAAAATTTATATTAAGCATTTTTTAATTCATCCTCTTCTTATCCCTATGACAAGCTAAGCCCAAAGGCAGTAGCCCAATTGACTCGACAATTCCTTCTCTCTATCGGCAGTCCCAAACGCCCTTCAGCCCCTTTGGGGTCCCTCTCCGAACGAGGGGGATTAGGCATCTTCACCGCTGCCAGACAATCAGCCATCTGTGCCGACATTTCCAGCTGCTTTGCTATTGTTGTGCATATCTCTTTATCTACAGCCTGACCTGAAAGGAAAATCAAACGCTCTATTCGACTCTTTGGGTGCATCGACGCGAAGTGCCGTCTGCAGGAAGTCAATTCCAATACCAACCTCGTTACTATTTCATCTCCATCGAGCTGCCCGGCTCCTATTGGTATCGAACGGGCAAAAAGTAGTGTCTTGTGGCGACAAATCACAACATTCGTACAGTTTGCCTCTATATCGAGCAGCATCGCGACCACTTGAACATCCGTTTTGCGCCTGGCAAAAAAGCTGGTATAGCTGTTCGTCAGTGCTACCGGCCAAACACCAATAGATTTAATCGCCAGACCGGCCTTTTCGTATATCGCCAGATGTCTATCAATAATCTTGCGCTCAGCCGCTATCACCAGAACATTATCCTCCTCCGTCGGAATGTACTTTATCATTGCGTCATCAGGCTCAAACGGCAATTTGGGTTTTATCTTTGAGTAGATGGCATCCGACAGTTTATCATTATCTACCTTCGGCATTCTTATATGGTCAATAAATATCTCACTTGCCGGTATTGCCGCTATCACCTCTCTGCCCCGAAATCTGCCGTTTGCTGTCAACTTACGTATAGTTTCGATGGCCCATCTTTGCCAATTGCCGCTGCCGGGTTTGATATTCTTAGGCCGATTTTCACTGCCGCCGGCAATCAAACTTATATGGCCTCCATCTTCTCCAAGCTGGACCAGCTTCAGGCCATCTCGTCCCACATCCACACCAATCGAATATGTACGGTTTTTCAAAAACCAGAGCATATCAATTTCACCCCGTTAGAAATATCCCCTTTTTCGTGTCATATTCTTATAAGTCTCCCCAGGCATCCCGTTAATAGAATTTCTCACGGGGTTCACCCACAAAAGCGTATCTGCTATCGCCTTTCACGCCTCCAACACTTGTGCGAGCTCCCATCTTCCGACGGCTCACAAAATGGACTCCCTGCTCCTAACCTCATCATCGTTCAAAGTTAATACCCGCATTAAATTACTTGGGCGCATCCCGCACCAATCAGGCGTCCCCTTAGGGGAATTGGTGCGGGACCAATTAAAATATAAGAAACAGCCCGCCGACCTGCCAAACGCCAGCAAGAATATTCGGACCTTATCTCGCAAAGTATTGCAAAAACTGATTCCACTGCCGATAAAATCCGCGATTTTACTGCTGACCAAAGATAGATTCACAACAGTTTCGGCTTATGGACGTCTGCAAAGTGTTCTGAAGTGAGAAAAAACTTTCTAAAAAACAAAAAAATCTTCAAACAAAATAAAGTTTTCTCTTTTCAAAAAGGTGTTGCGGCACGTCGAATTTTTATCGGATGAGAAAAAAAACAAACCTTATAGGACAAACTTTTACGTCCATTTTCAGATATTGAGCCCCCTCAATGCAGGACAACCCTGACCGTGGCAAATCTT
>CAZWKM010000326.1:0-2952 GCA_964634165.1 uncultured Pirellulales bacterium
ACTACGTGGAAAAAATGAACGAGCTGGATACCGACAATGTTGAACCGCTGGCACACTGCTTGCCGATTAGCAATGTTTTCCGTGCTGATTCTGTCAAGGAGTCACTGGGAACTGAAAAAACACTGGCAAATGCGCCGCAGCGAGATGGAGAATTTTTCAAGGTGCCGAAAATCCTCGATGATAGTTCCGGTGCATAAAGGATGGTGAATAGTTAGTATGTCGAACGAATTGTTAAATATGAATTGTAAGGAGCTGCGAGACGAGATTGCAGGGGGGCGGATTAAAAACATTGCAGCTACCGAAGCTGTTTTCGAGACAATAGAAAAATATGAGCCGGTGGTTGGGGCTTATATCACCACTTATCGTGACAGGGCGTTGAAAACGGCTGCGGAAGTTGATAAGCGGATAGCCGGCGGAGAGGCGGTAGGGGAGCTGGCAGGTGTGCCGATTGCGGTAAAGGACAATATGTGTACGATTTTCGGGGCCACTACCTGCGCTTCAAAGATATTGGAGAATTTCCACGCACCTTATAACGCTACGGTGGTTGAAAAACTGCTCTCTGCTGATGCGATAATAGTTGGCAAGACGAATATGGACGAGTTTGCAATGGGTTCGAGTACGGAAAACTCCGGGCTAAAGCAGACAGTCAATCCGTGGGACACCGAGAGGGTGCCGGGCGGTAGTAGCGGGGGTTCCGCCGCCGCCGTAGCTGCGCGATTGTGTTTTGCAGCGCTTGGGTCGGACACGGGCGGCTCAATTCGCCAGCCCGCCAGTTTTTGCGGAGTAGTGGGGCTAAAGCCAACATACGGGAGGGTCTCGCGTTTTGGGCTTGTCGCCTACGGTTCGAGCCTGGACCAAATCGGGCCGATAACCCGCACCGTAGCTGATTCGGCATTGATGATGAATGTTATAGCCGGCCACGACCCCGCCGACAGCACCAGTGTTGATGAAGCGGCTGCTCCGGTGTGTGATTATCTCGAAAAACTTGATGAGCCGATAGATAAACTCAAAATAGCAATTGTGCCGGAGTTCGTCACCGGTGCAGACAAGCAGGTACAAAAGGCCTTGACCGAATCGATAGATGTGTATAAACAACTCGGGGCCGAAATCATAGAAATAGATATGCCTCATCTGGATTATGCCATTGCTGCCTATTACATAATAGCTACCGCCGAGGCCTCGAGTAATCTGGCGCGGTATGACGGCGTGCATTACGGCCACCGCAGTGAAAAGGCCGGAGATTACATCGAGGTCTATTCCAAATCCCGGGCCGAGGCATTCGGTAAAGAAGTTAAAAGGCGAATAATGCTCGGAACTTACGCTCTGTCGAGCGGTTATTACGATGCCTATTATTTGAAGGCGCTTAAGGTGAGGAATTTGATACGCGGCGATTTCGCCAGCGCATTTGAAAAGTGCGATTGCATTATGATGCCGGTTTCGCCTACGCCCGCTTTCAAGATTGGGGAAAAAATTGATGACCCGCTGAAGATGTATCTTTCTGATATTTATACGATAGCGGTTAATTTAGCAGGCGTGCCGGGCATTAGCATCCCTTGCGGGTTCGACGAGAAGGGTCTGCCGATTGGTCTGCAGATTCTTTCACCAGCTTTTAGCGAAGACAAACTGCTGCGAATAGCACGAATGTTCGAGGCAAAAACCGAATGGTATAAGAAGAAACCTGGGATTATTGAGTGAGTTTATTAAATGGCTGAGTTGGAATATAAGGTCGTGGTTGGCCTTGAAATTCACGTACAGCTTTGTACGAAGAGCAAGATGTTCTGCAATTGTGCGGTGGAGTTTGGCCAGAAGCCTAACAGCAGGGTTTGTCCGGTCTGCCTTGGTATGCCGGGCGTTTTGCCGGTGATGAACAAGCAGGCGTTAGAGTATGCGGTTCTGGTAGCTCTGGCCCTTAATTGTGAGATAGCGAAGTTCACCAAGTGGGACAGAAAGAGCTATTACTATCCTGATTTGCCGAAGAATTACCAGATAAGCCAGTATGATTTGCCGCTCAGTACTAATGGCTTTGTTGAAATACCGCTCGAGCAGGGGCGGACGAAAAGAGTCAGAATAATCAGGGCGCACCTGGAAGAAGATGCCGGCAAGAATCTGCACACGGCAGGCAATTTTTCACAGGTCGATTTGAACAGGACGGGCACGCCATTGCTGGAGATTGTTACTGAGCCGGATATGAACAGCGCCGTCGAAGTGCGGGCATTGGCGGTGGAATTGCAGCGAATGGTGAGATTCCTGGGCGTCTCTGAAGCCGATATGCAGAAAGGACATATGCGTTTTGAGCCGAACATCAATCTGGTTATCACCAAAGACGGCGCCGAATACAAAACGCCGATAGCCGAAATCAAAAACCTGAACAGCTTCCGCGCATTGGAAAGAAGCGTTGACTATGAGGTGCAAAGACAATTGGATGAGTTTTTAGAAACCGGCAAAACGCTGGAAACGGGTAATAAATCGACTCGCGGATGGGACGATGACAGAGAGGTAACCGTGCTGCAGAGAGAAAAGGAAGAAGCCCCCGATTACAGATATTTTCCGGAGCCTGACCTTGTACCGGTCGAATTGACAGAGCAATGGGTGGAGGATATTCGGGCACGTTTGTGCGAACTGCCGATTAAAAGGCAAATGCGCTATGTTAGTGAGTACAAATTAAGCGATTATGATGCAGGGGTTTTAACGGCCGAACGCTCGACAGCCGAATTTTTTGATGAGGCAGTCAAAGCCGGCGGGGAGCCGAAACGAGTTTGTAACCTGCTGACACAGGTCGGATTGAAATTGGCCAACGAGGCAGGATGCAGTCTTGCCGAGGTAGGGCTGGCAGTTGAAAACGTGGCTGAGCTGGCAAAAATGATTGATGCCGGCACGGTCAGCGCCACTGCAGGAAATACGATAATGCAGGAAATGGCAAAAACCGGCAAAAAGCCGGAAATTATAGCAGAA
>CAZWKM010000327.1:0-2951 GCA_964634165.1 uncultured Pirellulales bacterium
GTTACATCGTAAGGGACATGAATATCGCTATTACCAGAAGTCTGGAAGCCATCAGCTTCGCCTGTGTTGCCGGTACGCTGGACACGGTAGCCGGTAGCAGGGTCAATAAAATTCGAGTCCGCATCGACCCCGAACGCACCTGCGCGAGTGTAAAGGCTTTGCGAGCCGTCACTCAATACAAAATAGCCCTCCCCTTCCAACGCCAGGTCCAGAGGATTGCCCGTATTTACGATATTGCCCTGCGCCATATTGGGGGATATACCGGCTACTCCAACACCGCTGCCCATCTGCTGAGGGTTGGTGCCGCCGACGGTAGCTGTCGGCTGTGATGCCTTTTTAATCGTCTCGCTCAGCAGCTCCGAGAAGGTTATTCTGCTGGACTTAAAAGCGGTGGTATTGACATTGGCCAGGTTGTTGCCGGCTACATCGAGCATCTTTTGGTGGGTCTGAAGCCCCGTAACTCCTGCTGACAATGCAAAACTCATTTTTGTTTCTCCTTAATATAAAAATCTAAATCTGATTTTAATTCTCTACCAGTACTACGGCATCTAAGCCGAGGGTATATTCAACCGGGTTACCATCACTATCAATAATCGGGTTACCATCACTATCAGTAATGTCTTTTACTCCTAAAAGGCTCATACTTGTCTCAGGGGCATTGAATACAGAATCAACCACCCCCATCATCCTTTCTAACTCACCGGTTGATTCTTCTGAATAGAATGTAACTTTCTTGCCCAATAACGAATTGGCGTAGCCGCGATTGGCAAGGGCAAGAGCCTGTGCAAATGTTGAATTCATTGACTCAAGCTGCTGCAGTGATGAGAACTGCGCCAGCTGAGAAGCCATTTCGTTATTGTTCAACGGTTCCAATGGATTTTGATTTTGCAGCTGCGTTATCAGAAGCTTCATATAATCCATCTGGATGTCACTTGCTGTCCCTATTGATGATACTGCCATAAGTTTTCCACCTTCTTAAAAGACCAAAAACTAAACAACGTTTCCTTTCAAACAACGCTGCTCAAGGCCGCACCGGCAACGAGCAGACACCGATAAATCAGCAATTGGTGTGCCACATTAGAGTTGCCGCTGGTTTGGTGACGGGTAACTTCTTGTTAAAGCAGATGTTAAGAAAACTGAAAAATTGGATAGATGTCGAAATCAGCTTCCTTAAAGAATTCTCTCAAAGGACAATTCTTCCTATACCCCAGAAAATTTTGCCGGCCCCGATTTGGTGATTGTGCTAATTTTTTTTTGTTTTCCTTAGCTTGCTCAGTGATATTGATAGTCCTATAAAAAGCGACACCGTCTCGCTGTGACTTTTGCCTTCTTCGTTTTGCTAAAATGTCCGATAAAATTATCGCAGATTTCAATGCTTCTTTGCGAATAACAAATCGGAGACATTATAGGCCGGTCCCATAAAAAATTAAAGTCGTCCCCATTTATCCGCCGATTTACTGGGCATCTAATCTAAATGACAATACCGTGGGGGATAACGCTTATGTAGAGTCTTGGAACGTTGATGAGTTTACGCAGGATTGTTGCGGTAAGCAAGGAGGCGGAACTTCAACAGTTAGCTCGGCAGGTTGGCCAGGAAATATTTGTAGCCGACAACCTGGATGAGGCCTTGGACATCGTTGAGACAGTCAATCCGGATTTAATTCTCTTCGACCATCGGTTCCACCCTGCCGGAATCCGCGAGTTCCTGAATATGATCGAAAAAAATTCAATAAGTGTCCCCGTAGTGGTAGTTGGAGACGGGCGCGACAGTGACCTATCTGCGGAGTTCATACGGATGGGGGCCTATGACCATTTACAGGGCAGGGGCGATTACAGCCGGCTGGAGCAGATTGCAAGTCGAATAAAAAATAAACCTAATGCTGTCGACACTGAAAGAACCGCAGATGATTTTTTTGCTCAGGACTATGCCGCCTCTGTCTCTATGGTCGGGCGCAGTAAAGCATTTGTCAAAATGCTTGGGATGATTAGACTTGTCGCGGCCAGCCGATGCAATCCGGTTTTGATAGTGGGTGAAACAGGCACAGGCAAAGAGCTGGCGGCCAAAGCAGTCCATACTCTAAGGCATCCGGACGAGCAGTTTGTCGCTGTAAATTGTGCAGCGCTAACGGCAAATTTGCTGGAAAGCGAGCTCTTCGGTCATGCGAAAGGTTCTTTCACGGGAGCCGACCGCGAAAAAATAGGACTGTTAGAGTTGGCGGGGGCCGGCACAATCCTGCTTGATGAAATTTCTGAAATGCCAATGGACCTCCAGGCCAAATTGCTGCGCGTCCTTCAGGAAAAAAACTTCCGAAGGGTCGGCGGCGTCAAAAATATCACCTGCAATGCCACGATAATAGTTTCGAGCAATCGCAATCTCTACAGGGAGACTAAAGCTCATCGCTTCCGGCGTGACCTTTATTATCGTTTGAATATATGTCCTGTTATCATCGTCCCTCTCAAATCGCCAGACCGAAGAGAAGACATTCCGCTGCTGGCTGAATATTTCCTCAAGACATCGACTATTTGTCCGGAAAAACACAATAAGATAACCTCTCTAACTAAATTAGCTGTTGAAGCTCTGCAGAAACACGATTGGCCCGGCAACGTTCGTGAACTGCGCAATGTTATCGAAAGGGCGATACTCTTGGAAACAACGGACAAAATCGGTCTGAGCAGCATTGTAATCGACCCGGCTTTAGACGGGCCCGAATGCAGCGAACTGTCGGAGGGCCCAACTGCCGGTCACATCAAGGATTTTTCACTGGCAAAAGCCGAACGTGAGCTGATTGCTCGCGCCCTGCAGGAAACAGGCTGGCAAAAGACCAAGGCCGCTGACCTTCTTGGCATAACCAGGGCAACCCTCTATGCAAAGGTCAGGCAATACAATATCGAAAAGGGCTCGTACGTTGTGAAAGGGTCGCAGAACGGGATACCAGCATCATCCTCGCCTC